>JAOUNC010000276.1 GCA_029881175.1 Nitrospirota bacterium
CAATGACAAATGTTGGTACCCATCATCAAGAATAAAGCAATCACATGAACATTGTTCCAACACCCACAGACCCAACTGGTACCGGTCCTTCCCCACCGCCACAATGGCCCAGGGACATTGTTGTGCAATGACCACTGGCTCATCTCCCGCAATGAGCCAATCAGCTAAGACTTTTGTTCCATCAGAAACCAGGATATTTTCCCCGGCCTGTTGACGACCATATCCTCGACTTAATATCGCCACACGCTTCCCTTCTTCATGAAGTCGCAGGGCCAGCCAAATAACAAAAGGTGTCTTGCCTGTTCCACCAACGGTGAGGTTCCCCACGCTCACCACCGGGCGAGGCAATCGACCTTGTCGCCGCCAGCCACGCCGGTAGCTCATTCGGCTTAAGCGGGCAAGACCTGCGTACGGGACCGCGCATACCTGTAAGACCCAGGGACAATATCGCAACAACCAGCTCCAGAGTTGGACAATAGAAAAACCAGGGGAGGAGGAAGATGTGCTCACTGACCACGCATGGGATGAATCATGGCGACAAGAACGTCCATGAGTGAAGACCCCGATGATTACAAATGGAAGCCTTCTGGCCTGAATGTTTTTACTTCAACTGCTGCGCCAGGATTCAAAGCATGAGAAACCGTCGAAAATGGTGGTGCGCCTAACAACTGATCAATCCATTGTAGATTTTTAGCCGTCACGCCGCGATGTCGCGTGACGGCAGCCAAAGCCCGTTTCCCGATCTGGTTGGCTTCTAACGGATGTTCGACTAAGTGAATCATGTGAGACAACAGATCGTCTTGATTCTTGACTTGAATCGCCCCACCTTCTTCCAACAGCAACCGGGCGATGTCCCGACAATGGTCGATGTAAGGACCAAACATAACCGGCCGCCCCCATTGAGCGGGCTCCAAAAGATTATGGCCGCCAACGGGCACGAGCGTCCCCCCCACAAATCCCACAAATCCCAATTGATAGACAAAAGGCAATTCTCCCCTGGAGTCCAGGAGAATCACCTCTCCACCATCGCCTGGACCACGTTTTCTCGGACGTTTGGCCAACTGACTTCGGCGGATGCAGGCCATGCCATATTGTTGGATTACTGCCTCAAGTGTCGATGCGCGTTCCACATGCCGTGGCGCCATGATAAGCACCACCTCGGGATGAGATTGAAGCAAATTTCGATAGGCCTCCAAGAGACATTCTTCTTCCTTGGGATGAGTACTTCCAGCAACCAGGACCACATCCTCTACACCAAGCCCAAATGTGGCTCGAAGCCCATCATCCGCATAGCGCGGATCAGACTGGTCCATGGTCTGGTCGAATTTCATATTTCCTGTCACATGAACCGAGGCAGGATTAGCACCTAAGGCCCGTATGCGCTCAGCATCAACCGGTGTTTGCATGAGGGCTAGATTCACATGAGAGAGTACTTGCCCCATAAACCCTTGGATCCACCCATACCGCGCATAGGATCGTGAGGAGAGACGGCCATTGACCAAACAGACCGGAACATGATGCCGATGAAGGCTCTTGAGTAAATTCGGCCAGAGTTCCGATTCGACGAGAATAAATAACCTGGGGCGCAAGGTACGGACATACCGCTGAACCACACACCAAAAATCTATTGGAGCATAACAATGCAAGGCCACCCCTTCTAATTGCTTCGCCACCACTTCATGGCCGGTCTCCGTAACGGTTGAGACCACTAACGAGCATTGCGGGTGGGTAACCTTTATCTGTCGGAGCAAAGGCACAATAGCCGTGACTTCTCCCAAGGAGGCCGCGTGAATCCAAATAATGGGAGGTCGAAGAACCTGTAAGGCCTGAGGAACTGCACCCAAACGTGTCCACACCCCTCGTTGACAACGCTTCTTGGTCAGGAGCAGCCAAACGATCACAGGCAAGGCGAGATAGAGGGCAAGATTATACAGCCGATACCACATGGAATGATCATGCCTCAGGCTCAAGGGTTTCATGGCGTAAAAAATACTGAACCGGATTGTTATCCTGAATGGCTGATTCAGCTTGAGCCGTTAAATGATTCAAGCGACGCGCTAATGTCTCGCCCTCTTCAGATATTTTTTCCATGGATCGATCGGCGTTCACCCATAAGGGTTCCCCCCACACATACAACCCCTTCACGCCAGGGTAAGGAATCTGGAATCGATCCCAACTGGAGAAGACTTTTTTTTTGAGCAGGCAAAGGTCAGTGGCACAATGGGAAACCCCGTGACTTTCGCCAAATAAATGACGCCGGCCTGAACCTGACAAGCCGGACCACGTGGGCCATCTGGCGTCACAATCACATCGTGTCCCTGACGTGCCACCTTCAACAAATGCCGAATCGCCTGACCCCCTCCACGACTGCTGGATCCTCGAACCGCTCCAAAACCAAAATGCCGCATGATTCGAGCGATGATTTCCCCATCTCGACTCTGACTGATCAGAATAGAGGCCGATTTGCCACGATAGGCCAAAGGCAGCATCAGTTGCCGGCCGTGCCAGAAGGCAATAATCATCGGCTGTCCGTCACGCATCAGCGCATCAACCCGTTCCCCACCGACCGTTCCCATTCTCATGGTTTTCCCCAAGAGGCTAATCACCGCTGCCGCAAGAGAGGGGAGCACTGAGAGCTTCAACCAATTCAACATACAGACGTACCGGTGAGCATTTAATTGTTGGAAAGGGGTTCAAGTTGTGTCAATTGGAATTGCGTTTGGTATAAACGGGTATAGGCTCCCCTTCGCTTCAGCAATTCAACATGAGTCCCAATTTCCTCAATTTTTCCGTGACTCATCACCACGATTCGGTCGGCATGCTGAATCGTGGAAAGCCGGTGGGCAATCACCAAGGTGGTGCGTGCCTGCATCAAGTTCGCGAGAGCTTGTTGCACCAGTTGTTCGGATTCGGAATCCAAGGCCGACGTCGCTTCATCAAGAATCAGAATTGGAGAATCCCGTAGGATGGCCCGTGCAATAGCCAAGCGTTGCCGTTGTCCACCAGACAATTTCAACCCATTTTCTCCAACAAACGTATCGAGGCCTTGAGGTAATCGCTCAATAAATTCCCAGGCATACGCCGCTCGGGCAGCTTCAATAATCTGTTCCTCGGTCGCGTCCGGACGACCATAGGCAATATTATTCCGAATCAGATCATCAAACAACACCGTTTCTTGAGAGACAATCCCAATTTGCCGTCGTAGCGAAGACCGATCCACCAACCGAATATCCTGCCCATCAATCGTCACCACTCCCTGCGTCGGACGATAAAACCTCGGCACTAAACTGACCAAGGTCGTTTTCCCACTGCCACTGGCTCCAACAAATGCGACAACCTCCCCAACGGTTATGGTCAAATTGATATGCTGTAGCGCAGGCTCCTCAGATCCTTCATACGTTAAACTGACATCTGAAAATTCCAGATTTCGTTGAATGGGTTGAAGCGATTTTTTCCCTTCATCTTTGGCCAATTCACTTTCCAAATCCAATACATCAAACACTCGCTGCGCACCGGCAAGCGCTCGCTGAATGGCCAGATTGGCTCCTGACATCTTTCGTACGGGGCCAAACGCCATAAATAAAGCTGTCAGGAAGGAAAAAAATTCTCCAGATTTCATTTCTCCAGCAATCACTAATCCCCCACCATACCAAATAATAAAAGCTACTCCACAAACACCAATGATTTCGAGCATGGGAGAAGAAATTGCAGAAGCTTGAGAAGCCTTGACTTTAAATTTGCGAAAGGCCTTATTCATGAGAGAAAAGCGTTCAGATTCTTTCTCTTCTTGTCCATAGGCTTTGACAATCTTGATTCCGGAAAAGGCTTCTTTCAGAACAGAGGCCATACTGCCAATCGATTCCTGCCCTCGTTTCGAAAGTGTTCGAATACGTTTTCCAACCCGGATTAAAACATAGGCCGACAGCGGCAGCACGACTAATACCACCGTCGTCAATTTCCAATTCTGGTAAAACGCCACACCAAGTAATGCGATAAAGGTTAAGCCTTGTTGAAACATATCTTTAAGGACACTCGGTATGGCATTGGCCATTTCATTGACATCACTAATGACGCGTGCCATCAGTCGTCCTGCGCTATTCGCGTTATGAAAACGTATGGGTAAGCGTACAATATGATGGAATAATTGTTGCCGAATATCAGCAATTAACCATTGCCCCACATACCCCATTAAATAGGATTGACCATAGGAAGCAAAGGCTTTCAGTATCGTGACCCCAAAAAGGACAAGGGGCAAAATGACCAAAAGCTCACGATCGCGATTTATGAAAATCCCTTCCAACACGGGACTCACTAACAAGGCCGTGACTGCCTGTGCGCCAGCCACTACTCCAGAGCAGAGTAAGGCTACCAACAATCTGGCCCTATACGGTTTAAGATACGCGATGATGCGCCATGCGATGTTCATAGACGAATCTCAGCCAAAATCATTTCTGCCGCACGTTGTGAGGCTCCAGGACTCCCTAAGGATTGACGAATTATTTGAAAAACTTCCTGCATCATACGTTGTCGTTCAGGATTTTCTAAAATTTGTCGTACCTCATACA
>JAOUNC010000277.1 GCA_029881175.1 Nitrospirota bacterium
GTCGTGGGTCCCGGGAATCTTTACGTGGCGACTGCCAAGCGTCTTGTCTATGGCTATGTCGATATTGATATGATTGCGGGTCCGAGTGAGCTGTTGGTGTTAGCGGATGCAGCGAGTAACCCAAGCCATGTGGCGGCAGATCTGCTTTGTGAGGCCGAGCATGATGAGGAGGCCTGTGTCTATCTTGTCACCACGTCTCTCACGCTGGCGAAACGAGTGGTGAAAGAAGTCAATCGCCAATTAGCGGAGTTAGGGCGGCACGCGATTGCTTCACGTGCGATTGATGCTCATGCAGCCGCTTTTGTGGTGCGCACGTTAGATGACGCCTTTGCCTTAGCCAATAAAATTGCGCCCGAGCATCTTTCCTTGAATATCAAGGATGCCTTCGCGTCATTGCCTCGTATCCGTCACGCCGGTGCGATTTTTGTGGGGCGCTATACGCCGCCAGCGGTCGCCGATTACGTGGCGGGACCGAACCATGTGTTACCGACTGGCGGGAGCGCACGATTTTTTTCCAGTTTAGGTGTGGATGAATATATTAAGAGGAGCAATATTGTGGCGTATTCTCATGCCGCGTTGCTTAAAGCGAAACGCTCAGTTGTTCGTCTAGCCACATTGGAAGGGTTAGACGCACATGGGCGATCTATGGAGAGTCGATGGCCATGAATCAACAACCGGTACCCAGATCTGCGACGCAAGAACGGACAACGGCTGAAACTGCTATCCGCGTGCAATGGACCCTTGATGGAACAGGGAAGAATCAGATTCAGACCTCGATTCCATTTTTAGATCACATGTTAAACCTATTGGGGAAGCATGGGTTTTTTGATCTGATGGTGGAAGCTAAAGGCGATATCGAGATTGATGACCATCACACGATTGAAGACGTTGGTATTGTCATGGGCCAGGTGTTGAATCAGGCGCTTGGGACGAAGGAAGGCATCGCTCGGTTTGGCTTTGCCTCCGTCCCTCTGGATGAAACGTTGGCCCACGTGACGGTGGATTTGAGTGGGAGGCCCTATCTGGTTTACAACGTGTCGTTACCGACGCGCTATATCAAGTCGTTTGATCTAGGGCTGTTTGAAGATTTTTTCCAGGCTTTTGTGAGTCAAGGCGGGCTGAATCTTCATGTGAATGTTCTGTATGGGCGAAATCCCCATCATATTATGGAGGCCATTTTTAAAGCCTTGGCGAAAGCCTTGGATCAAGCCACGAGACGAGATGACCGGATTGCCGGTGTGTTGTCCACCAAAGGCTCGTTGTAAATGGGAATGTTGAAAAAAGCCGCCAGCGGCGTTCTCGCACTTTTGCCGTGCTCACGTACTATGAGTACGCTCCGCGCGTCCAAAGGGCTGCGGCCTTGCTGGACGGAATTTTTTGACCACTCCCACCGGCTGCTGATATCGGTTTCACCTAGTGTCTTTATTTATTTTGTGGGAGAAATATCCAACATTCCCATTATGGCGAATATTTTTGAAGCGAGTCGGGTTAAGCTGAGAAGAATATGATTGCGATTATTGACTATGGGATGGGCAACCTTCGCAGCGTCCAAAAAGGTTTCGAACGAGTTGGGCATGAAGCGGTGGTGACGCGTGACACTGCGGTCATTGATCGGGCCAGCCATGTCGTGTTGCCAGGGGTTGGGGCCTTTGGGGATTGTATGGCCAATGTGACGCGTTTTGGGCTTGTAGGCTCCATTGAGCGGGCTATTCAAGCAGGGAAGCCCTTCCTGGGAATTTGCGTCGGGTTTCAGCTCTTGTTTGACGAAAGTGAAGAATTTGGCTGTCATAAGGGGTTAGGCTTCTTGCCGGGGAAAGTGAAAGCGATTCCTCTACCAGACAGGAGAGCGGTTTCCTATAAAATCCCTCATATGGGATGGAATTCCATTCATATTGATAAGCCTGCTCCGCCGTTGCAGGATATTGACTCTGAATCGTATGTGTATTTTGTGCATTCGTATTATGTGGAGCCGGATGATCCAGGTGTGGTCAGCTCCAAAACAGACTATGGGGTGTCGTTTGCCAGTAGTGTGTGGAAAGACAATATTTTTGCCACACAATTTCATCCAGAAAAAAGTCAAGGCGTTGGATTGCAAATGCTGAAAAATTTTGGGGCATGGCAATGAGTCCTGGCTGGTTCATGGTCAGGCAGTGGGATCAAAGACGTCAGGCTCTCTGGTTGATGATCGGAGTGATGGGATGGTTCAGTTTTCTGGTCGGGTGCGTGCCGCCAAAAGTTCAGGTCCAGTCGGCTCCACAATTTGAACCGTCGACTATTTCCAGTATCGCCATCCTGCCATTTCAGGCGTTGCAGGTGCCTCAATGGGCCTACGGCCAATCGCGTGGAGATGTGAGGGATCCAGAAGAGATTCGTATGCAATTTCGGTTGCCTGGGGCAGATCAACCTCAACGACCCGCCTCGCAGCAAGGCTCCTATTCGGTCCCTGAATCGGCCGCTCAATTCATTGCCGCCCGAGTCGAGTCGATTCTTGGCGCTCGTTCAGCCTTGCGGGTTCTGGGGCCCAGTCAGGTGACGGCTGCCGTTCCTCTGGGTGAGCCAGACTCACGCCCGTCTTTGACAGCCATGGCGCAAGAGGTTGGAGCCCGCTTGCAGGTGGATGGTGTGTTAACGGGTTTAGTTCGGACCTATCGCGAACGCGAGGGAACGCGAATGGGTGCGCAGCCCGCAGCGGTGGGATTTGAAATTTCTCTGCTGAGACCTACAGATGGAGCGGTGCTGTGGAAGGGAGAGTTTTTTGAAGAACAAAAACCGCTGACACAGGATATTGTGGGGTTTTTTGAAAAGAGCGGGGGATTCGTTACTGCGAAAGAACTTTCCGAATTAGGTGTTGAGAAAGTCATGAAATCCTTTCCTGTTGGCCAAGTTGCTACTACTTCTCAATAATCGGTAACGTTTTTCTCAAGAGAGTCTATTCACCATGCTATTGATTCCTGCCATTGATTTGAAAAATGGAAAATGTGTCCGCTTGCGTCAAGGTGAGATGAGCCAGGTCACGCAGTATTCGGATGATCCTGTGGGCATGGCTGAACAGTGGCAAAATCTTGGTGCGCGGTATTTGCATATTGTGGACTTAGATGGAGCGGTGGAAGGAAAGCCAAAACATTTGCCACAGATTGAAGCCATCGCCAAACGGTTGACGATTCCGATCCAGGTGGGTGGGGGTATCAGAAATGCCGCTACGGTTCAGGCTTACCGATCCAGTGGTGTTGATCGGGTGGTGGTGGGAACGGCGGCATTGCACGATCCACAATTTCTGGCCGCCGTGGCTCGACAATTCCCACAGAAAATCTTAGTCGGGATTGATGTGAAAAATGGGTTAGTTGCTGTCCACGGGTGGACGACAGTTTCCACGCTGACCCCTCAACAGGTCTTCGACTCGATGAAAGATCTGCCGTTGGGTGGCATTGTCTTCACGGATATTTCTCGTGATGGCATGTTGGCTGGTCCCAATCTTTCCGCTTTGCAAGATGCGGCTGAAACATCTCCAGTCCCGATTATTGCCTCAGGGGGAGTTACCAAATTAGAGGACATTCGAGCCATTCAGGAGCTTGGCGGTAATATTTCCGGAATCATCATTGGCAAGGCGCTCTATGAAGGAGCCTTAGATTTACAGGCAGCATTAGCGCTGGTCCATTCGACAGGGGAGGCGCGGTCATCATGTTGACCAAGCGCATTATTCCCTGTCTGGATGTGAAGGATGGGCGCGTGGTCAAAGGAGTCTCATTTGTGAACCTGCGTGATGCGGGTGATCCGGTCCATGTGGCCAAGGTGTATGATCAGGAAGGTGCCGATGAGTTGTGCTTTCTCGATATTACGGCGTCGCATGAAAAGCGGGATACGATTCTTGATGTGGTGGTGCGGACGGCGGAGCAAGTATTTATGCCACTCACAGTTGGTGGCGGCATCCGCACATTGGAAGACATTCGCCGATTGTTGGAAGCCGGAGCGGATAAAGTCAGTATCAACACAGCGGCGGTTGAACAGCCTGAATTTGTGAAAGCCGCGGCCACGCGGTTTGGCTCTCAATGTATTGTGGTGGCGATTGATGCGAAGCGTGGGACAAGTTGCGAAGACGGTGCTCAAGCATGGGAAGTTTTCACTCATGGTGGGAGGAATGCCACGGGGTTGGATGCGGTGCAATGGGCTCGGCGAATGATGGAGTATGGTGCTGGAGAAATTCTGTTGACCAGTATGGACCAGGATGGAACGAAAGATGGGTATGATTTGGCTTTGACCGCAGCGATTTCCGACGCGGTGACCATTCCAGTTATCGCCTCTGGGGGAGCCGGGACGCTTCAACATTTGTATGAGGCGTTTACTCTCGGAAAGGCCGATGCGGTGTTAGCGGCCTCTATTTTCCATTTTCAAACGTATTCGATCGTCCAGGCCAAAGCCTTTTTAGCACAAGCGGGCATTCTGATGCGTCCCGCAACCGCTCCTGTTTCGATTGCATAACGACCGATGAACGAGAACTCCCAATCAATAGTATTACGGTTTGATGATCAGGGCCTATTGCCCTGCATCGTCCAGGA
>JAOUNC010000278.1 GCA_029881175.1 Nitrospirota bacterium
TCACCGTTCCTGATTCGCTGAAAATCAATTTTTTGAACCAGACAAAGGATAACTCAAAAGACCTCCAGCAAGGTTAGAGATATTTTGAAAGCCACTTTGAAGGAGAATTCTCGAGGCGAGGTAGCCACATAATCCAACCCGGCAATAGACGACGGTTTCCTGTGTGGGGTCGAGTTCCTGAAGATGTTCTCTGAGTTCATCGACGGGAATGAGGCGGGTCTGAGGAAGATGCCTTTCTAGATATTCGTCTGAGTTTCGGACATTTAGAAAAACGGTATTTGTCGCCGGTTTCTATTGGTGAAGTATTGGTTCTGATCTCGTGCTTAAGATAATACTTTCTTTCAAGTCATTGTTATAGATGGGAAATGCTTCTTTGTCATAAATTACCCGTCTACTGCCGAAGGTTTTTATACTGATGACTCCTTCAGTCATCACCGGACATATTTAAGCTTGAATAACTTTCTTCTTCGCATTCCGGGCAAATACCATGAGTGAACTCCACATCTGAATGAGTGCGAAAATACGTTTCAATTTGATTCCAATACCCTTTGTCGTCCCGAATTTTTTTGCAAGTTGCACAGATAGGAAGAATCCCTCGTAAGGTTTTTATTTCAGAAAGGGCTTGTTTAAGTTTCATAATGAGGTGTTCTCTCTCTCGGTCATGGGCTTTGCGCTCAGAAATATCATGGATAATGGAATGCAACACTTCTTTACCGTTTCTGGTGATCGGTCCGCTAAAGACTTCAACATCTTTTATTTCTCCGTTCGCCAGTCTATGGGGAAAGGTGAAATGCTTCTGTTTCCCTCGTTTGGCTTCTTGCATTTTCTTAAGCACTTGTTCCTCAGAAAGCATGTTGAGGTCCATGATCTTCATACCCGTAAGTTTTAGTTTGGTATAGCCATAGTAATCGCAGGCTGTCGTGTTGGCATCGAGAATATTTCCATTCAATGGGTCAATAATGAGCATAATGGAATGACTATTTTCAAAGAAATTTTGACAAATTTTTTGAGCGTTCTCAAGCTCATCCGTTAAGGCAACAACTCGTTGCTGTAATTCTTCGAAGATTAATTCATCAGACATAATGACCATCTCCTGCACCGGAATCAATTTTATGAAACTGAGGAAGAATAACTCATCAATCCTCCCGTGAGATTAGAGACGTTAGTGAAACCCTGTTGGAGAAGAATGCGGGCGGCGAGGTAGCCTCGCAATCCGACACGGCAATACACAACGGTTTCTTGGGAGGGATCAAGTTCTTGAAGGTGTTCTCTGAGTTCATCGACGGGAACGAGTCTGGCATGGGAGAGATGAGTTTCTTGATATTCGCTTGGGGTTCGGACATCGAGTAATTGAAGAGGGGCGTTTGTCGCCAATTTCTTTTGCAACTCTTCTCCCGTGATGGTCTTCACTTCTCCGCGTAACGTATTGGCGGCCACGAAGCCTGCCATGATGACCGGTCCCTTGGCAGAATTAAATTGGGGCGCATAGGCCAAATCCAGTTGCTCTAAATCCTGGACTCTCATTTTGGCATGTAGCGCGGTCGCTAGCACATCAATTCGTTTATCGACTCCCTGTTCGCCCACGATTTGGGCGCCCAGGAGTTTTCCCGACTCCTGTTCCACCACTAATTTGATATGGAGGGCTTCCGCGCCGGGATAATATCCGGCGTGATCCAGCGGGTGAGTGACCGACACAAAATACTTCAAGCCATGGGCGCGGGCTTCGTGCTCCGTCAACCCGGTTTTCCCGGCCGTAATGCCCATGCTCTCCACAATGGCGGTCCCCAATGCTCCGTAAAACTGTAAGTCTCCACCAGCGGCATTGGCCCCGGCTACTCGCCCTTGTTTGTTGGCCGGTCCGGCTAAGGGAATCCTGGTCGGTTTTCCGGTCACAAGGTGCATCGTTTCCACTGCGTCGCCTGCGGCATAGATGTTGGGATCAGACGTTTGTTGTCGTTCGTTGACGGCAATGCCACCGGATGCTCCGATTTCCAGGCCGGCTTCTCGTGCAAGTTTTAATTCTGGACGCACACCAATTGAAAGAATTGCAAGGTCCATGGGAAGCCGTCTCCCGCTATCCAGTTCCGCTTTTTGTGCCAACTCTCCATGTTGATGAAATGCTGCAATACCATCGTGTGTGATGATATGGATGCCTTTCTCTTCTATGTGACCGGCCACTAACCTTGCCATGTCTGCATCAAAGGATGGCAGAATGTGCGGAGCTTTTTCGATGATGGTCACCGTCTGTCCAAGATTCGCTAAGGCTTCGGCTGTTTCCAGTCCAATAAAGCCACCTCCAATGATCAGGGATTTTTGGGAAGGATGATCGTGAAGAAAAGATTTAATTCTATCGGAATCAGGAACAGTTTTAACCGAAAAAATATTTTTGGAACGGATGCCAGGGATGTTGGGGACGATGGCCCCGGCTCCAGGAGCCAAAATTAAGGTGTCATAGGGGTGTGAGGTGATGTCCTGGGTCACCAAACTTTTGACTTGCACGCTTTTGGCGAGTCGATCGATTGTGAGGACTTCGTGTAAGACATGAACCCGAACCCGAAAGCGTGTCCAAAAGCGTTCAGGGGTTTGCAGTAACAGGTCATCGCGATCATGAATCATGTCGCCCACATAATATGGCAGTCCACAGTTGGCGAAGGACACATACGGCCCTTTTTCAAAAATGGTAATGTCAGCGGATTCGTTCGTGCGACGGGCTTTGGCTGCGGCACTCGCACCGCCCGCGACTCCTCCTATGATGACGATTTTTGTGGACATGACTAGTGTTTTCTCCAGGCCTGAAGTCACATGACTAAATGAACTTTGATTAAATTTGTCCCGAGTGAATGACCCAGGTGTTCCCCGGTGACAATGACCATGAGCTGACCTTCGATAATCACACCTTGTTTCTTGAGCTGATCTTGTGCGGCATTAATCCGTTCATCGGTGTCATCAATTTGGGGAAAGACAAAAGAGACCAGGCCCCACACCAAGGCCAATTGACGGGTGACGGCTGAGGTAGGCGTGAGGGCCAGTATTTGAACTGTTGGGCGATGGTGTGCCAATAACATGGCGGTATGACCAGACTCGGTAAACACGACAATGGCTTGGGCCCTTACCAATTTTGAAAGCGAGACGGCAGCTTCACAGACCGCTTCCGAAGTCGAGAGAAGGGTTGGCGTTGTAGAGTCGAGTGGTTGTCTTGGAGTGAGAACTTCTTTTTCTCTCTGTCGAATAATTCGATCCATGACTTGGACGGCCTTGACCGGATAGCTCCCGGTGGAGGTTTCGGCAGACAACATGACGGCATCCGTGCCATCCAGTACCGCGTTCGCCACATCTGAGGCTTCCGCACGAGTGGGAGAGGGATGCCTTGTCATCGATTCGAGCATTTGGGTCGCGGTGATGACAGGCTTTCCCTTTAGATTGGCTTGGGAGATGATTCGCTTTTGCAAAAACGGAACTTCCTCTGGACTGAGCTCCAACGCTAAGTCGCCTCTGGCAACCATGACTCCATCCGCGATATCGAGTATCTCATCAAAGCATGTCAGGGCTTCGGGCCTCTCGATTTTGGCAATGACGGGAATGCTTGCTGATTGTTCAGCCAATGCAGTTTTGACGGTTTTTATATCGTTTGCACTTCGCACAAAAGACAGCGCCACATAATCCACCTGCTCCTCAATGGCCACTTGAAGGTCGTTGGCATCTTTCGCTGTAAACCCCTGGATATCAAGTGGGACTCCTGGGAAATTGACGCCTTTTCGGGACGTCACTGTTCCCCCAATGAGAACGGTACAGCACAATCGATCAAGCTCAGGGGTGAGAATTTGGAGTGAAATATTGCCGTCATCAATGAGCACGATTTGTCCAGGTTTTAGGTTGTGAGGGAAAGAGGGAAGGTCAATGTGAAGCTCATGGTCGACGTTCTGGGCTGGCCTGGTTGCCAGAGCTGAAGTCATTCCAGAAACCAGAGCTACCTTCTGGTCAGGAATGAACAGTTTTCCCTCTTGGGGAAGATTCCCAACGCGAATCTTAGGGCCGGCCAAGTCTATGAGAATGGCAAGCGTGGTCTGTTTTTCCGACGAGAGGCGTCGAAGGCGCTGAATCGTGGTTCTGTGCCAATCGCGACTCCCATGAGACATATTGAACCTGGCAACATTGATCCCTGCATCCAGGAGCCGTTCCAATTTTTCTGGTGAGGCAGTGGCAGGGCCGATTGTGGCGACGATTTTGACGTGGCGCATCAAAAGCCTATGAGGAAAAGTCGGGAAGAAGGAACACGATAACGAAGATGGCTCAATCTACTGGAACATGTAGGGGGTTTTCATGGTTGTTTTTAAGGACAGCGTCAGGGGCACGGAAAATGGTGAAGGGCACTTATTTTTCCTTGTCATGAATGACTTCATAATTTAACAAGGCTGGCCATTGAAGACACAGGGTTTGTATCGGGATACATCGAAGTCGGTTTCTTCCTTGTACACCAGTTCGTTCCCATTGACGCCATCCAATAGCGGATCATTCCACATCGTATGGTTCCACCAATAAAAGATTGGAT
>JAOUNC010000279.1 GCA_029881175.1 Nitrospirota bacterium
TATTACCACCATGCAAAAACTAACGGCACTTCACCCACGCTACCAAGAGGGCCAAGCGGTCTTGCAGCAATTATTAGCCAAACGCCAACAGACAACCACAGCATCCCAGGAAGAACAGGAACAATTTACTTGCGGAATAACAGACCGCGCTTTCAACTAATGCGGTATTCATATGAACGACAAGGAGCAGAGATATTTTTATGGCTCTGACTAGTCAACTGTCTAGGATATGCTATATTGCCCACTTGAGCAGGAATAAAAAATCCCCTTCTTTTTCATTTCCAACTTAAGGGAACGTCTAATGGGCAAACAAATACAGATGGCATTCACGACAGCCTTTTTTCTTTTCGGGACGATAGGAATGGCCATCGCCGCACACCCTGATAACGGACCCGGATGTGGCTTGGGAAAACTGGCATGGGGGAGACTACACCAACCAACAAGATGTAGGCCCTCAAGTTCTTATGTCAATCACGAATCTCACGTTTGGGTCGCAATCCTTCGGCATCAGTTCAGGAACATCCGGATGTACACATGCCGGAGTTATTGTCCAAAAAGAAACAGTGAATGTGTTTGCGAAGGCCAATTTTGACAACATCTCTCAAGAAATGGCCCAAGGTCAGGGGGAACATCTTACTGCCCTTGCAACGTTAATGGACATTCCTATTGACCAACACCCTAAATTATTTATAAAAGCTCAAGAGAGATACGCTCGACTTCTTCAATCGGGTGAAATTTCTCCCAATGCCCTTATTGAAGTGTTTCATGAAACCATTACAGCCAGTCCACCCATCAGGCTTACGGCTCAAACCCAATAAGAACCTCCTCTTCACAAGAACCATTCGTCAACATGTCTGGGCTACTGACTTTGAGCTAGGTATTCCCAACAGACCTGATCCGTTGAAAGTACTTGTCTGAATTTTCTCAAGGTCTTGCGATATTTCGATTTACTCATCACGAAACTATTGGTTTATCTGTCTGCCGGATTCAACCGGACAAGCCTTTTCATTAAACATAAGACATTCAATAAAGGAACGGTTCTTCATACACACGTAGTTTGGGGGCTTTTCAATTCCAAAAATTTTGGTATAGTTACAATTGACTTCACAAGGGCTTAAAAGAGTTTTCTTATTCACTTACAATGAGGAGGGCAGCATGGTGAAAAAACCAGGGGTATTCATATTCGCATTTTTTCTGGTCATGGGAATGTCGGGAATGGCGATGGGGAATCCTCCAAATGATGGTCCAGGTTGTGGGTTAGGGAAATTAGCGTGGGAAGGTTCTAGCCAAAAGACAAGCATTGGTGGTCAGGTCATGATGGCCACCACCAATGGTACCTTTGGATCTCAGACGTTTGGAATTAGTTCAGGGACTTCCGGCTGCACCAATGATGGAAAAATTTTTGCATCAGAAAAAGTCAATGTATTTACGGCCCTGAATTTCGACAACTTATCCCAGGAAATGGCGCAGGGCCAAGGTGAGCATTTGACGTCATTGGCTACCTTGATGGGCATTCCTAAAGAAAATCATCAGGATTTTTTTGCAATGACACAAGAGAACTATACAACCCTCGTTCAAGCTGGAGAAACATCTCCGAAGGCCGTAGTCAAGGCGATTCATGACGCCATGTCGGGTCATATCGTTTTGGCACAAGCCAGCACAAACAAATAGTTCTATGAGGCTCCGGCTTACAAGGCCGGAGCCTTTTCTTGTCTCATCTGTCTCTCCCCGCATGTGGTAATACTCCTTCTTATTGGCCTTTGGCTATGTACTTTCCATCTTTTTGTAGCCACCACGCAAGGCGCGACCCCACCCTATCTTCAAGAACTGATTGAGCAAGCTGTTAGGGGCAAGCTCCACGAGCAGCGCTATTGGCACCTCTTGCTCCATTACCGAGAAAACTTCATTAGTGGTCACACCAGCGAAGTGGACGATCCAGGGTTTTTCCTGGCAGACAATGGACAGATTGATCCCGAAGAAGAATTAAAAGCCACTCTCACCTTCTTTTTTTCGGATGCATTGGTGGGTCGGTCACAACAACCTGCACAATGCGCGTTTGTTGCCCGCTATCACTGGCTTAACGAACAATTGAACTTTGACAAGACCAAACTCCCTCCTCATTCATGTGAGCGTTTTCATCATTGGTTCGCTGAGTTTGATCCCGAATATATTTCCATGATTTTTCCCTCAGCCTATATGGGGAACCCGGCTTCCATGTTTGGCCACACATTTCTTCGAGTTGATCCAAAAGGCCAAACTGAACAAACACGGATTCTCGCCTATACGATCAACTATGCGGCAGAGGTGCCGCCCAATACAGGCATTGAATACGCCTATAAAGGCATTTTTGGAGGATACAAGGGCTTTTTCTCCACCATCCCCTATTATTTGAAAGTGCAGGAATATCGGGACATTGAGAATCGAGATATTTGGGAATATCGCCTCAATTTTTCTCCCAAACAAATTGATCGACTGCTCATGCACGCCTGGGAGTTAGGCAATGCCTATTTTGATTATTTCTTTTTTAAAGAAAACTGTGCCTATCACATTCTTTCTTTATTAGAAATCGCTGACCCTTCACTTCGTTTGACTGACCGGTTTCATTTCTGGACTATTCCGGCAGATACCATTCGCCTCTTGGTCCAAAATCAAGGTCTGGTGGGAGAAGTCTCTTATCGACCAGCACGAAGTACCCAACTCAAGCGAAAGCGAGAAACTCTTACCCAGGAAGAGCGCCAATGGATCGCGCAACTCGTAAAAGAACCATCTGTTGCAGAGCAGGAGGAATTTTTAGCTTTCTCCCCTGAACAGCAAGCTTCCCTGTTGGATGTTGCCTCAGATTTCTTGCGTTACCAAAGTCTGACAGACCTAGAGAACACTGAAAAATATAAGACGAGCAATCGCGCGGTGCTGGTGGAACGTAGCAAGCGAAGAATACCTTCTTCTCCGTTTCAGGTGACTCCATTGACTCCTTCCCCTGAACATGGACATGACTCCTTCCGAGTCGTGATCGGGGGGGGCTGGAGAAACCACGAGATGTTTGAAGAAATAAGTTTTCGAGCGGCTTATCACGATTTATTGGATCCCGACCCGGGATATACCTTGGATGCCCAAATTGTGTTAGGGGATCTTGGGCTTAGACATTATCACTCGAGAAATCAATTTCGAGTGGAACGCTTTACTCTGGCGAATATTATTTCATTGGCTCCTATGGACTCCTGGTTTCAATCGCCTTCATGGAAAATCAACATTGGAATGGACACGGTCAAATCCCATTCCTGTGATTTGTGCTCCAACGGACATTTCAATGCTGGGGTCGGGGGAGCAGTGGAGACTCACATTCTGCAAAGAGAAGTCTTTTTTTTATTTGGAGAATTTGACGCCAATGCAAGCGGGGCCTATGAGAAGAATTACCGAGTAGGCGGCGGGGTGTCTGGCGGACTCATGGCTAACGTGACTGATAACTGGAAATGGCTTATTTCGGGTGGCTATCTCGGATATCCTCTTGGTGATTATTCAGATGATGTGCATGTTTCTGTTGGACAACGGTTCTCCTTAGCCAAAAATTTCGCTTTTCGAACGACCTATACTCACCACGATAGGGACAATGAAGTCCTTGCTGTCTTTCACGGGTATTTTTAATTCTCCAAGAGCCCAGGCAACCCGAAACCGTTCTTCTAAAAAATTAACAAGACCCTCAAGCCCAAGACTAAAACAAAAAACCAAAGCCCCCCAAAAAATATTCACTCCGGAAATTTAGGGAAAGTTCCTTCCAATGGTAATTCGCAGAGAAGTATTTGTATTCTCCAAATATGTACCACCTTTCAGTGATGACGAGTTGCATGCCTCCTAAAAACTGATATCCAAAAGCCGTTCCTGTTTCAAAGTCTTTATCCTTTCTGCCAGGAATATCGGCATTTCTTAGTATGCCATTTGAAAGCCCGCCTCCTATGCCCACATAGGGCCTGATCTTTGTACCTGGATATCGCATGATAAGATTGCCCATCGATTGATAGGTAATAAGACTGCTCTCACCTTTTGTCGTTTCCAAATCACTGACTATGGGAAAACGGATTGAATTATTATTTCCAAATGATTCCAATTCAATGCCGAGGTATCCACCAGCAAAATGCGGGAATAAGCCTATCTTAAATCCCAAACCAGGATCTCCATTAACCGTTTCGCCTGAACCCCCTCTGCCTTTATACGAAATCCCCTTATTTGAGGGTTGTGAGCCCATACCATAGCCTGCCAGATAAATCTCAAGGTCATCCAAAGCCTCTAAACGACATGGAAGTGAAATGGCCACAACCCAAGTAAGGAGCAACACAAATTTTATGGAAAAGTACAAATCCTTCTCCGAGAAAATCATCAGTCTAATTATTTCATCCCATGGTAGACCCATGAGGCAACTGCATTAGGAGCAGAATTCACAAGATATCAATGTCAGCGTGAATTTTGATCATTATCGAATAGGAGGTGGGAACACGGGAGGGCTTTCGGCCAAACTAACGGACCAATGGAAGACATTGCTC
>JAOUNC010000280.1 GCA_029881175.1 Nitrospirota bacterium
TTCTGTGACCAAGGCACCCACTAGCTGTTCAGGATACACTCCACCCGAGGGATGATATTGGAAGGTATCGATTTGTACGAGAGGCGCACCCATACGATACGCTAACACGAGGGCATCGCCCGTCGCCCCGAAATGATTGCTGGTGGGAAATCCTTGGATGTGCAGCCGACCAATTCCTCCAGTGGCCAGAATAACCGTTTTCGCCGCCACAACCACATACCGTTTATTATCCAGATCCTGCAACACCGCTCCCGTGCAGGCGCCCTTCCCATCACTCAGGAGCTCAACGGCCGCACCAAATTCCAAGAGCGGGATTTTTTGATTTAAGACTTCATCCTTCAGCACCCGCATGATTTCCAGACCGGTATAGTCAGAACAGGTCAACAAACGAGCCTTGGAGCTGCCCCCGCCCTTTTTGACATGCAAATTGCCATCCTCTTGTCGATCAAAGAGTACGCCCAACTCTAACAACCATTGCGCAATCGTGGGACCATCTTCGACCATCACCTTTAAAAGATCGTGGTCATTTTTCATATGACCACTCTTTAAGGTATCCAAGAAATGCTGGACCGGTGAATCATCAGGAGCCACGGCGATCTGCATTCCGCCCTGTGCCATGACAGAGTTGGAATCGCCTAACCGCAACTTGGTCGCTAAAAGAACATTGGCTCCATCGGCATGAGCATGCAGCGCGGCGGCACAACCCGCACCTCCCCCACCAACAACTAAGACATCAACCGAATATTTTGGCACCAGCGAAAGATCGGCGGGAAGCGGACTATCTCCTTCTAAAAGGGTGGCCACTTCCGTCACCGTTAATTCTCCAGCATTGGGCCCGAATTTGATAGGTCGATAGGCCTGCGCTCGATGGTCAGGATGATATTTTTTGATAAGAGAATCGCGTTCAGCTGGAGATAACTTGGGAAAGTCGATGGCCCGACGAGCATCACGGGTTTGATGAACTAAATTATGTTGGGCAATGATATCCATGGGCGAAAAATAGATGACTGGTTAAAGGATGGCGGCACTCGTCTTCTGCAAATCTTCATCAGATAATTTCAGAATTCTGTCCCAGTCTTGTTGATATTTTCCATTGGAAATATCTTGGATGCGCTGACCAAGCCCTTCCGGTTTGTCCGTAAAATGCGCACCTTGTGCGCGACTGGCATAGACGGCCACCAGATTCGGGGCAATATCCGCAATGCATACCGGCGTACACATCCCGCACATCACACAATCCATGAACATGTCCGAAACCGCCTGGAAATCTCCAAATACGGCTTTCCACACCCCTTCACGAACATTAATCTTTTGAGGACAGGCCTCAGTGCACGCATTGCAATTACGGCACAATGGGGCCTCGGGATAGAGTTCAAATAAATCCTGTTTGGGATCTTTGAGCGATTGAATATTATAGATAGCTTTTCTAGCAGGGAAGGCGGGCATAAACGAAAACGACATACCCTCCTCGACCGCTTTGGAACAGGCCAGACACGTTTGGACTTTTGGATCATCTTTAGTTCGGTAATAGGCGGCACAGGCCCCACAGAACCCACCCAAACACCCAGCGCCACGCACCACGTCTTTCCCGGCATACCACATCGCTTTCATCAACGTGATACCCGCAGGAACCTGGAACGGCTTGCCCTCAATTTCAACCGTTACCATTTGCGCCTGAATCGTGCTGGCATGTTCAGTAAATTGCTTGGGTTGGTTCAGGTCATTTGCCATCATTCAGATACCTTCAAAAAAAACCGCCATGTGATTCAGTCCCTGCCATTTTGATGCTAATTCAACGCATTCAGCGCCGATCCGGCCTTAAACCACGCAATTTGAGGCTCGGTCATACTATGATTCGCCTGAATCGTGATATCTTTTCCGCCTGGTTTATGGATGGTCACTGAGACGGGCTTCCCTGGCGCCAAATCCTTTAAGCCGGTCACACTGACACGATCCTCTTGCTCAATCTGATCATAGTCCGCCGGATTGGCAAAGGTCATCGGTAGAATACCTTGCTTCTTCAAATTCGTCTCATGGATCCGCGCAAAACTTTTTGTGAGCACCGCCAACACCCCAAGAAAACGTGGGCACATGGCTGCATGTTCTCGGCTACTGCCTTCGCCATAATTTTCATCACCCACCACAAAAGAGCCAACGCCTTTGGATTTATAATCACGGGCAATAGCCGCTGGGGTCAAATTCTTTTCGCCGGTTAGGACGTTATTCGCTTTTCCAGCTTCCCCCGTGAAGGCATTGTTGGCTCCCAGAAACATATTGTCGCTAATCTTATCCAAATGGCCACGGAACTTCAGCCATTGGCCGGCGGGAGAGATATGATCCGTCGTCGTTTTACCTTTGGTTTTAATCAGGATCGGAAGCTTCTCAAAGTCCTTACCGTCCCAACGGGGAAATGGTTGAAGCAATTGCAGTCGCTCACTCGTGGGCGGGAGATCCACTTCCAATCCCTCGCCATTCGCTGCGGGAGCCACAAAGCCTTCTTCCCCCTTGGCAAAGCCCAGACTCGGCAATTCATCACCCTGTGGGGCTTCTAATTTTATTTCTCTTCCATCTGCCGTCTTAATGGTATCGTGGACAGGATCAAAGCCCAAATCTCCTGAAAGGGCATAGGCTGTAACCAATTCCGGACTCGCCAAGAAGGATAATGTCTCAGCGATGCCATCGTTGCGGCCAGGAAAGTTGCGATTAAAGGTGCTCACGATGGAGTCGGCTTTGCCTTTGACACCATCTGCTCGCTTCCATTGCCCGATACAGGGACCGCAGGCATTCGCCAACACAGTGGCGCCCAAATCTTCAAACGTCTTCATGAACCCATCGCGTTTCATGGTGGCAAAGATTCGTTCAGAGCCTGGCGATACCAAAAACGCCGTCTTGGCCTTGAGCCCCGCCTTTAACCCTTGCTGAGCGATATGCGCTGAACGCCCAATATCTTCATAGGAAGAATTGGTGCAGCTGCCTAACAATGTGGCCTTTAATTCGACGGGATAGCCCTTCTCCTTGGCCTCCGCCGCCAGCTTGGAAATCGGACGCGCTAAATCAGGAGTATGCGGCCCGACCACATGGGGTTCAATCGTGGACAGATCAATCTCCACAATCTCATCATAATACTTCTCGGGAGATTGATAGACTTCAGGATCAGCCACCAGCAAGGATTGATTCGCTTCGGCTAATTTAGCGATTTCAGCCCGTTCCGTGATATTTAAATAGGCCACCATCTTTTGATCAAATGGGAAGACAGAGGTCGTCGCGCCAAGTTCGGCTCCCATATTGGTGATGGTGCCTTTTCCCGTCGCACTGATGGTTTCCGCGCCTGGGCCAAAGTATTCCACAATTTTATTGGTGCCACCCTTTACGGTCAGTTTTCCACAAATATAGAGAATGACATCTTTCGGCGACGCCCAGCCATTGAGTTTCCCTGTGAGTTTGATGCCAATCAGCTTGGGATGCAGCACTTCCCACGGCAAGCCCGCCATGACTTCACCCGCATCGGCCCCGCCGACACCAATGGCCAACATGCCCAATCCACCACCGTTTGGCGTATGGGAATCGGTGCCAATGATCAACCCACCCGGGAAGGCATAATTTTCCAGCACCACTTGATGAATGATTCCGGCTCCTGGCTTCCAAAAGCCAATTCCATATTTTTTGGCCGCAGACGCGAGGAAATTGTAGACCTCTCGATTTTCAGTATTGGCAATCATGAGATCTTTTTCCGAACCCATTTCAGCTCGAATTAAATGATCACAATGAATGGTGCTGGGTACCGCAACTTTCGCTTTCCCCGCTTGAATAAATTGCAACATAGCCATCTGCGCCGTGGCATCCTGCATCGCCACTCGATCCGGACGCAGCGCCAACATGGCTTTCCCACGCTCCCATTCCTGGGTATCAAAATCATCGGCATGGCTCACGAGAATTTTTTCGGCCAACGTCAAGGGACGCCCGAATTTCTTTCGAGCTTTTTCAACCGCAGGCCCCATTGAAGCATAGAGAGCTTTGACCATATCTACGGACATAAGATGTTCTCCTGTATTGAATTCAACGTTAAAGAACGACCAATCACACCATAATGTAAAAGCCCGTTTTTATTGTAACGGGGGAACTTCCCGCCGTTTAGGCGAAGCATAATTCACCAAGTAATCAAATAGGCGAATAAGCCTGCTGCCTTGTCGCTTTTGATCTGTCCAATGGCCGATCATGCCAATCGTTCGAGCCAGGATGAAGAAACCATTCAAGCTGTCTACCGGGAACCCGATGTCGACCAACACCGCCGCCATTGTTCCATCCACATTGAGAATCAGATTATCTTTTTTCACTGCCGTAATTTTCTCAACTTCTAGGGCAAAGTCTAAATGCGGGGTCTTGATTCCCAGACTTTTGACATAGCCCACAAGTTCTTTCACACGTTTATCAGGATTCTTTAAACTTTTGACCCGGTGCCCGATTCCCGGAACGGGCCCGACATTTTGCTTCATATAGGCTAGGAAATCATCAACCGCC
>JAOUNC010000281.1 GCA_029881175.1 Nitrospirota bacterium
TTTATTCAAATCGCTGTTATGGACGGGCAACAAAGGATACTGTCCAATGTGGTGACGTGTGAACTGACTTCATTTTCCAATTTCTTTCCAGTACACGTGAGCGACTTATGCGCTGGGAGCCTGTCGGGCTTAGGGAATCGAGAGCGAAACAGTGAGTGAACGAGGCCAGATTTTGGTTATTTCGCCGGCCCATAGTGGGACTATGGTTCAAGAAATCGATGAAATATGGGCCGCTTAGACACGTTTGTAGCCGATTCATCCTAAGTCCGACAGGCTCCTAGGCCACATTTTGCAAAATATGGGGCATGCCGTTGAGAGGACCAATGACGCCGACACCCGAAACTGGCACCAACGGTTTCTTGGATAAGACGGCTGGTTTTTCTAGAACAATTAGAAGCGCCTGATTGGCAAAAGTGGGATAGACCCCGGCATGCACACAATCCAGGGAGTCTAGCGCTTTCATCCATTCCGTTTGATCGAAAAACCGAAATTGCCCTTCTTTTTCGGCTTGTCGAATTTTCCCATAGTTATGTAAGAGCTCTCGGGCTTCGGCTTTCTGCTCCGGTTGCCCGGCTTGGTTGACTAAGTTTTGATATATGCCGGAAAAGTCTCCATTGGGTTTGAGGTTAGAGATCACCATTCGACCTCCTGGGGCCAGAACTCGATAGAACTCTCGCAAGGCAGCCAACGGGTCAGCCACATATCCCAGCACTAAATTCGACACGATTCGATCAAATTGCTGGTCGGCAAATGGCAACTGATACTGTAAGTCCACTTTTGCCCAAGACATGTGGACAGAAGGACATTGGCCAGAAGCCTGTGTCCGTTGGGATCCAGCCGCTTGGGTCATCTGCGCTTGGGCTCGCCGGAGCGCTTCATCAATGATATCGATGCCAACATAGCGAATGGGGGGATTGGGGAATCGATGCGGTTGGATGTTGCGTCCTTGCAGTGATTGCAAAAGAAATAGTCCAGCGTTTCCATTTCCACATCCGGCATCTAAGAATCGTTGACCAGGGGTCACAGGGCCTAAGGCATGAAAGACGTGATCTAAGAGTTGCACGTAGTCCTGACATTTTCCAACTGAATGAAAATGCCCTAGATAGTCGTTCCAGAATGCGTGCCCCACATCCGTGTGTGATTGTTGCTGTAAGAAGATTTTTTCCCGACGATTTTGCCGTCCAAGCTCCACACGATTGGGCTCCTGGAGGGTCTGACTGTTAGATGGGTTGCCTAAAAATTCACGACAAGAATGTAGGATCTGTCGATAGGTGGTTCTTGCAATTTTTGGATTTTCTTGAAGACGATGCAACGCTTCCGGTACATCCAGCCACTTGACCAGACGCGAACCAATTGATTGTTTGAAGGCTTGAAGATCCAGGCGATCAATCCAGGCATCTTTCCCGGCAGCGACATACAGGACCGGCGTCTTTAACGCCTGGACATCCTCTAATGTCGTGGCCAAGGTCGAAAATTTATTCGCCAGGGCATCTTCCAAGAAATGACGTCCGACATTGAACCCTAAAATATTCGCAGAATCTTGAAGTGGTCCATGAAAATAATTATCGAACACATCTTCCTGGTGAACCGTGGCCACGGACCGTTGCACATCAACCACTCCCACCAGCATCACCAAAAGATTGAGCGAAGCCTGCTCGGCCTCGGCCTTCAGCGCCACGCGTGCGGCCAAACTGGACGCGACGCCTAGAGCCGGGCTATGAGGCCATTGCCGACGCGCAAACTGTGTAACCGATTGAAAATCTTCTTTCATTGAAGAAAGGGAACTCTCAAAATGCCGGCCTTCGCTTTCTCCCACATGATTCGTATGATCATAGCGAATCACATGGAATCCATTGCTCACAAAGTAATAGGCTAGGGTCAGGTAATCTCGTTTCGTTTCCCCATATCCAGGAGCGATCACGACCACGGGGAATGTGGAAAGGTCGGCATGAAGGGGATAGTCGTGATAGGCCCGAATGACATGCCCATCAGATTTTTGTATGGAAAGGGGAGTGCTCTGGATGCTTTTGAGAAGTTGAGGGGGTTCCTGGGTTCCAATGTTTGTCCCCCATACGGAAGAAGGCGCAGGGGGAACGCGAACGTGCGTCTGTGAATCGGTGTCACAAGATTCACATGCTTCATGTGTCAGCACGCGCCCTAGCACGAAACTACCAAGCACCTTAGAGGAGAACCCCTTCTTGTGATCTTTGACAATTATGGGCATGTTATATGAGAGGGATGGCTCAACAACCATTCGCGTTGTCCCTTCCCACGGAGAAGCACCTGATTCGCTCTGGACGCGTTGAATGATTCCAGTATGAAGTTGAGTATGGGAGGGCTGATGCTGATCGAAATATTGGAATTGGAATGCTTCCCCGCCATGAACCGGCGGCCACCCTTGAAGACGTACTTCTAATAAGCCGGTTGTCAATTGTTGTATGTGCCCCTCCCAATTCCCTCCACGACAATTGAACGACAATGGCACCCAGGATTGCAGTGTATGAGGGTTGCTGTCCCTTAAATGACGTGACGATACGTTTTGCGTGGCGCTTGATTGAGCCGGCTTGGACAGAGGTTCCAACGAGTTCATGAATTGCACATGCATGAGGTCTCCCCTTTTAGTGCATAAGTGTTTTTACCTAGCTTCGCGGCCAAGCGATTTCATGGGTTCCAATGAACCCTGTTGAGTTTCTTTCTAGAGGTTGAAAACGTTTTAAAGAATGAATCGAAGAAGGCGTACGCGAGAGGAGGGGGGGCTCTGAATCCGGTGAAGGATTCAAGGTGCCTTCTGATTCATCTTCTTACCATAGGACATAGCAACCGGAATGCCAGAATATATTTTCACCCTGTATCTATGAGTTGAGGTCGAAATATCTATGGAATTACTGGGAATTTTTTGCCGAAGGGCCTTCGTCCGTTTGGCACATGCATTGAGAACCGGTAGTGTTGCTGTCGAACAACTGACAGACTTGGTTGTGTTCCGTGGAGATCCCTGACAGGCGAGAGCCTTTCTTTGATTGACTCTGCCTCATGGGCTACCTAGAATTCGCTTACCACCATAAACAACATGATGAGGAGGTTCGTATGACACACGGCACCCCCCGCACCATTCGCAATGTTGTCCTGGCATCCTATCCTGGAGCCGGAAAAACCAGTCTCACCGAAGCCCTGGCCTTTTCCACTGGCCTCATCCCTACGATGGGCAGCGTCCTCCAAGGCAACACCATTGGCGATTTCGAACCGGAAGAAGTGCATCGCCATCACTCGCTCAGCTCTGCGCTCGTTCAATTTGAATGGCAGGGGACACAGATCAATGTGTTGGACACGCCGGGGATGATGGACTATGGCGTGGAAGTTCAATCGTCCCTGCGAGCTGCTGATGGAGTCATCCTGGTCTTGGGTGCAGCAACGGGACTTCGATCAGAAATCGAACGAGTGTGGGATTTAATACAAGAGCATGATTTGCCCTGTCTGATCTTTATCAACGAATTAGATAAGGAGGGGACCACTCTCCAGGCCGTCTTGGAAGAATGTGAAAAGTCGTTAGAGCTGAAAGCTGTGCCGATTACTATCCCGGTTAGGCAAGACGGGCAATTAATCGGCGTCATCGATTTACTCACTCGCCAACAGGTGACGTCGAATGCCCAATCATCCAAAACTCGCCAGGAAGACATTCCAAAAGGCCACGAAGCCGTAGCCACAGAATCTCGCCGGCATCTTATGGAGCTGGTGGCCGAAACCAATGATCAATTCGTTGAAAAATATCTGACCGACGGTGAGTTGTCTGACGAAGATCTCCTGGATGGATTGACTATGGGAACGTTAGAACGAAAATTCGTGCCGGTGCTGTGCGGATCGGCAACAAGCCATGTCGGCACAACGAGCTTGCTGGAAGCCATCACACGCTTTCTGCCCTCGCCGGAAGATCGTGCCAACCTGCATCCCTTCGTGGGCATTCAACCGGAAACCCGGGAAGCCTGCCAACGGCAGCCAGACCCACAAGAGCCATTTTCAGGGTTGGCGTTTAAAACGAAGATTGATCCCTTTATGGGGCGGCTCACCTATATTCGGGTGCTCTCTGGCACGCTGCATGCTGATTCGCCTTTTTTCAATGCCTCCCGGCAGACCAAAGAAAAAGGCGGGCATCTGTTCTTTTCCATCGGGAAAAAACATCAACAGGTTGATCAAGTCTGCGCGGGAGATATCGTGGCCATTGCTAAACTCAAAGAGACGCAAACCGGCGACACCATTTGCGATGAGAAACAGCCGATTGTCTATCCCGGACTCACCATCATGAAACCCGTCATGTCCTATGCCTTAGAAGTCAAAAGTAACAACGAAATCGACAAGGTCAGCTTGGGACTCCATAAATTAGTCGAAGAAGATCCCTCTTTGGAGTTTCTCCGAAATGACGAAACGAAAGAAATGCTCTTGAGTGGGGTAGGGCAAGTTCACATCGATGCGACGTTAGATAAACTGCGGCGGAAATATGGAGT
>JAOUNC010000014.1 GCA_029881175.1 Nitrospirota bacterium
CCCCTAACCGAAGTAGCGTGCCCACACCCACCAGGCGTGTCCGACTCACCCGAATCACCATGCCTTGATAAAATCGCCTCACGGCAATCGCCATGGTCCAGGGAGTCATCACTTGCAAACCCAGTCGGGCTGGCTCCCAAATACTCGGTGGTGCGCCCAAAAGCGTTTCCACCACCACCCCATACAAAGGAGTAAAGGCGAGAGTCATATGGACCAGCGTCAACCCTCCCCCTACTGTCAGAATGAAATTCCGCATCAAACAATAGGCTGGCCAGTCTTTGCACAACGCGGTAGACGCCACCAAAACCATGATGATTGGGGCTTCGATCAAAAGAGAGAGCGGGAACACGACGCCCCCATAGGCAGCTAAATGAATTTTCGGATCTGCCAGGCGAGAGACCGTGGCGGCCACCAACAGCAATTCCACTCCCATGAGGAGCCAACTGCCAGCCAAGGGCCACCACATACGGAAAATGGTCGAAAGAGGCGAAGAAAAAAGATGTGGCACGAATTCTGGAAAAGTTAGACTACAGTAACACTTCAGAAGGAAATGACGTTCAAGAAAGATGACAAGCCTGGTGGGATTTCAGATGGCACAGACGCCTAAAACAAGATGCGAGAGATTCACTGTCTGGCATGCGCACACCACTTGGCTTGGACATGAGGTTACCATAAAGACCGACTCAGACACCAAGCCAAGCGTGCTTATGAGATGGAGTCGTCGCTGGAAGAATCTGTATCCGGCCAACATACCGATGCCACCAATTCAGCCTCTTCGCTGTCCTCAGATGACATCACCTGGGAAACATCTTCGGAAGAAGCATCTTCTGGCTGTCTCGAAGGACTCATTTCATCCCCAGCCATTCCCTGAGTATTTTGTGGCTCCTCATATGAAGGCGTCCACGAAGATACTTCAATTTCACATTCTTCCCCGGGGTACAAACGAAGCAAATCCCATTGAGTCACCCAACTTTTCACATATTTTCGCATGCTGGTTCCAGGCAGAATACGGGCAGCCTCTTCTAAGTCCTGTTCCCACATATGCCAGCCATGCCCCTTGAGATGTAGAGCACGGATGGTTCGATGCACGTCCTGAATCGTTTCGAAGGAAGGCTGGCATAAGGGAATGCGTTGCGACTGGAGAAGACGCATCCCTCTTTCGGCTTTGTCGGCCAAGACTCGGTCCACTTCCGTTTGCTTACTTCGAAGTTTCTCCAACATTTTCACGCTATCGCCTTTTTTCTCTAAAATTTCTTCCCGAAAATCATTGGTTAGGGCAATGACGGTCCCCAGCCCAGGAAGCATCTGCCCCTCATCCATATTCATCAATCGCGCCACTTCAGCATAGGACTTGGCTCGTTGACTCACGCCATAGCGCCCAATCAGTTCCGCTTCATCTACTAATAAAATCCATCCAGCATACCCAGCGGCCTGCATCAACCGAGCTGCAAACTGAAAGCGTTGCATGGCCAGTTCAGCAGCGGTCACTCTTCCAAACGCATACTGCCCGGCAAAGCCCGCTTCCTGCAGATAGCGCTTTAACTCCCCAATCCCAATCGGATCACCATTCCAAAACCGCGTCATTCGATGGCCTAATTCCGTATCGGAACTCATCCGCTCATAGAGCAAGAGTGTCGCCGCAAATCGAGCATCAATCTGATGTTCCTGATTGTTGGCCCATGCCACCAATTCCTTATAGCGGGGCATCCACACATCACATTCACCGGCAATTTCCGCAAACACTTCTCCCTGTTTATTCGGCACAACGGCTGATTCAATGGCGGAATAAAAGAGGCGAACAGGATGATAGAGAGGCGTTTCCTTACTGATGACAATACGGCTACAGATAAAATTCGCCTCTAAAGCCAAATGTTGCAAATGCTCCAATACATGGGATTTCCCACTCCCAAATTCCCCTTCAAGGACCATCCCACGCGGACAAGGCCCCGTGGTCACATTTTGTTTCGTAGCCTCCAACAGCCGACGAAACCGCCCTTCCACCTCAGGCTGCAAACACCCTAAGGCCGTGACCACATGACGATTCGGCACCCCGGCCCTCAAGCCTTCAATCACCCTCCGCGCTTCAACATCAGGCACGATTTCATGCCCCTTAATCGTGAACGGACCCAGAGGCAGTGATTCTTCGCTCCCTTGTGTCTGGCCTTGAATGCGCACCAAGGTGGCTAAAGGATTCTGTCGATGTTTTGGCCGAATATCATCCCAGACTCGCAATTTCAACGCTTCATATCGATCAACGCCTCGTCGGGAATCTGTAAGAAACGCTTGCGGCGCCATCACCACCATGAACAAGCCTTCGATCTCATCAACCGTATCCAAAAATTGCCTGAGCAATTCGAATAAATCCATTGTGGACGAAGGGGTAAACGTCAAGGAACCATCGGAGGAGGACTCATGACGTTTTTCAAAATATCGAGAAATATCAAGAGACAAAATGAGTCCACCGTTACCCGTTAACCGCAACCATCTTGTTAAGGATGTCAACATATGGCGAGCATTATGACGAGCAACTTTTTGATAGATCAGCGCTTTTTTGACACCCGACACGAGACGAAGGTCTCCACATAGCCACTCCTTGACCGCCGTCGCCAACACCCGGTCTGAATCGCCAGCATCCAATTGCGCTAAGCATAACCGAATCATGGCCATACGAAATTCGCGACACAGACCTGAATCGCCTTCAATAGATTTTTCCAACCAGGTTTGAACATCTCGACGCAGCATGGGCTCTTTTCGTTCATTTAACGCGGCCACCTGCCGCAACGAAAATTCGCTCCGATTGGCCGGGATTTGATAGCCATTTTCCTCAAGCAACCCCAGGACAAACTTATAGGCTAAATCATCCCAATCCACCTGTTTCGCTATTTTGTGAAAGAGCCGCTCCACCATATGCACTTTGGTGAATCGCGCATCGACTTTCACAAAGGCATAGGCCTCCTGGTTCGCCACACAATCCAAAGCCTGTTGGCAGCCCTGTAAGGCTTCATGATCAGGAAAAACGGCAAATTTGATGGCGCCACCGCCCTCCCGAACAAAACTTTTCAGATATTCCTGCTGGATGACAGCCACCCAGTCATCGGCCACCATGTTGAACAGCAGTCCCTCTTCTTTCTCAGTCTTTTTGCTAAATGACGTCTTCTGAGCAACTGCCGCAGTAGGCACAGAACCGGAAGAGGGTACTGAGGCAACCTTTGGCATTGGCAAAGAAGAACTTGGTAGAACGAGAGGATTTGGATCTTTCAAGTGCTGTAACCGGTTTAAGGCTTCAATTAATTTGCTCATGTTTCTTTCCTAATTTTTGTTTACCATCCCCTGAAGTCATCTCAAAGAACAGTGCGTAGTCATTCCATCAGACCTAGCCCAACAATCTTAGTTTCCCACTTATACGGGAAAATGCAAACTGATTTGACAGGCCTGTTTATACAATTGCGCAATTCGAGCTTCCGCCACATCATCTTCATTGATATCCAGAAGTCTATGGCCAATCTCCCGGAACGAAACACCCAGCTCCACCCCATCCAACACGCGCAAGTACAAAGGCCAATCTTCGCGACATTTTCGCCGCTCAAGGTTTCGGCCCACTTGATGCTTTTGCCATTCAGACAGATCAGTTTTCACTTTCTCTATTTGTGGGGAAAGCGGTTTTTTCAGATCAAAGACAGCTGCCACACGCCACTCAGACAAGCACAAACTCACTTCTTCTCCACCACCCAACCAATCCGGCCCTTGGCCAAAATACATCCGTCCATAATTTGAATCGAACGACAACATCCAAGGCTTCGAAATCTTAGGATTGGGGAGCCCACTGAGGTGATACTTCTCCAAAGAATTTGGCATTCGGGCCTTAAAGGCCGGATGATCTGGAGAAAAAACTTTCTTTCGATACCGAGTGGGATGATTTGGATCATTCGCACAAGCCACGTCATACTCATAAGTGGACTGAAAATACTTGTCCCAATCTTCTCGATAATCGGACCGGCGGCGAAGAAATTCCCATCGCCAAAAAGTATCATTCAACATTTCTGGTTGAGGATAGGTGTCCCCATTTTTCCAGTCAGGCGCCGATTCTAATTCGAGGCCTTGCCCATTCAATTTGTGTGAAAGACGACCACTCCCACGCATCTTGACCCCTTTCTTTTTCTTTTATTCTAAAATAACGGTAAGAATTATGACTGGAAACCATCGACAAATTCAGGTACCCAACAGAGGCCTAGGCTTACCTCCTCATAGATCGACCACACTCACGAAAAGACTCCAGGGTCGATACGACTTCAGAGGAGAAACCCGCTAAGGGAACAAAACCCAAAACCGTTTTAGGATTGTAAACGTCAACCAGGCAGGAACTGCACTACCGAATCAAGAACTTATACATGAGTTGGGAAACTGGTTCTTCGTCGTGACCAGGAAATACCATACACCCAGCCAAACCAAGAAAGCACGGCCACACAACAGGCCAAAAACACCATGGCTAAGACGAAACAGAATTTCCCAAACATGCAGAAAATCCCCCCACAAAGCGACTCTTCATTCCTGCCATCCTTAAATAAAGTATCGGCAGAATTTTGAAAAATCTTTACCTAAACCTCAATAAACCGCTTTTAAACCATAGCGACAGAATACCCCCAAAATACTACACAAGAGGATAGATGGTTTCTATCCAAATAAATACCTAAGCAGTATGGCAATTCTCGTCTTCTTTCGCAAGAACCTTTTGTGCCATAGAAAAGCCACAGGAAAGACAATGCAAGAAGCCTGAAGGCAACGAACTTGAAAAATTAGGCAAGACTTAATGCAGAGTGCGGCATATTTGCACCCATCTACCCTGAGTATTCAAGGTAAAGTAAGTTGATTGCAGAGGAGTCCAAAAACGAAAACGCCAAAAGAATCGTCGTCGAGTCAAACAATAGACAGTTCCGATTGGATGCCCAGCAGGTTGCGGAAGATCTCGTTCAACATACCGACGGGCATAAATCTTCCCCCAGAACATTTTACGTTCTAAGAGAACTTTTTTTGAATGCGAATCAATAGGTTGTTCAATTTTGCGCCAAAGCATGACAATCCACAGAAAGATTCTCATAAATGAACTTTTTTTGTTTGATACGAGCAACAATCTGGCAAACCCGTAAAAGAATGTTCACCTTGATACATCGTCACGGCTTTTCAATTTTTGCCCAAGAATCCCGAAGTGGGACCGTTCGATTAAACACAAGTTTCTCAGCACTCGAATCAGGGTCCAAGCAGAAATAGCCTTGTCGTTCGAACTGAAACCGACTACCAATAGCAACAGAGCGTAACCCCGGCTCAACCCAACACATTGGCAGAACCTGCAAAGATTGTGGGTTAAGCACGGGTTGAGAATCCTGCGGCTCGCAGTCGACACCAGAAGAAGAGGAAGACAACAATAAAGTTTCATACAATCGAACCTCAGCTGGCACAGCATGGGGGATGGACACCCAATGGATCGTCCCTTTCACTTTCCGAGCAGATTGAGTGCCTCCCCGCTTGCTTTCTGGATCGAAGGTACATCGAATCGCCGAGATCATCCCGGTGTGCGCATCCTTTTCTACCCCTATGCAGCGAATAATATAGGCATAGCGGAGGCGCACCTCCTGCCCGGGCGACAGCCGGAAGAACTTTTTGGGAGGATTTTCCCGGAAGTCATCTTGTTCAATATAAATCTCACGCGAAAAAGAAAGCTGGCGGGTCCCCTGGCTCTCATCTTCAGGATTATTCACCGCCTCAACGTCCTCCGTCTGTCCTTCTGGATAATTTTCAATAATCACTTTCAAAGGATGCAGCACCGCCATCACACGAGGAGCCGAACGATTCAAGTCTTCCCGGATCGCATGCTCTAAAAGTCCCATCTCAATCACGCTATCTCGTTTCGCAACACCAACTCGTTCACAAAAATTCCGAATAGCCTCTGGAGTGTATCCACGACGACGCAACCCCTTGATTGTCGGCATGCGCGGATCATCCCACCCCTGGACCTGACCCTCCTCAACCAATTGAAGGAGCTTGCGCTTACTCATCACGGTATGGGCAAGGTTCAGCCGAGCAAACTCAATTTGCTGAGAATGACAGGAGACCTCACATTCACGCATGACCCAATCATATAAGGGACGATGATCTTCAAACTCCAACGTACACAAGGAATGGGTGATCCCTTCAAATGCATCAGAAAGGGGATGCGCAAAATCATACGTAGGATAGATACACCAAGCGTCTCCCGTCCGATAATGTGTCGCCTTACGTATACGATATAAAGCCGGATCACGCATATTGATATTCGGAGAGGCCATATCAATTTTGGCCCGCAGCACATGAGCCCCATCCTCAAAATCACCGCCACGCATTCTGGCAAACAAATCAAGGCTTTCGTCAAGCGATCGATCCCGATAAGGACTTTCCATGCCTGGCGTCGTTAAGGTCCCTCGATACGATCGAATTTCTTCTGCGGTTAAACTATCTACATAGGCTTTGCCTTTTTGAATTAGTCTTACAGCAGACTGATACAAGGCTTCAAAATAGTCCGAAGCAAAATACAGACGATCATCCCAATCAAACCCTAACCATCGCACATCCTCCTGAATCGACTGGACGTAATTCAGATGTTCCTTCGTCGGATTCGTATCATCCAATCGGAGATTGCAGAGGCCCCCAAATTCACGGGCAATGCCAAAATTCAAACAAATAGACTTGGCATGCCCAATGTGCAAATGCCCATTCGGTTCCGGCGGAAAGCGCGTATGCACTCGCTGGCCAAAGCGTTGGGCCTCTTGATCAGCAAGGATCTTGGCCCGAATAAAATCTACTGGGGAATGGTGGTCAGAAGTTGCCATAAAGAAAAGACAGGAGAATACCGTATGTCTCTCAGTCTGTCTAGGAAGGAGGGATACGAGCCCAGACAGCATTTAACCTGATAGAGGATTTGAGGACCTACAAAGGCCAACCATTTTACAGAATGGAAGGAACGGGAACCAGAGAAGGTATTCTGCCACTCACGATTAGCAGATGGCATGATAGCCAGGAATCAGAAATAATCAGCAAGGCAACCCCAAAGTCTTTCCAGTCTACCTGGGCAGGAGTTCGTTTGGTTCACTCGAATCGGCCACTCAACCCGGAGTTTGGGCTGTAGTGGGTCTTAGGAGAAGGTTTTAGTATACACAAAGTTCTGACGGACAGACGTTCCATCTTTGGCTGTTGGGCCAGATTTCACAGGTGCAGCAGCCACTTTTTCTTTCTGCCCTTTTGAAGAATCATCTTTTTTGACTTTTGATTCCGATGATTCCTGGAAATTTTTTGACTTTGCATTATCAGCCGAGACTTCTTCCTCTTGTCCCATTTTCAATTGCCTGGCCCACATATTTGGCTGGCAGACAACATTGAAGTTTGGCGCAGGCACGGAATCATCAATTCTCCACAATTCTAATTCCGTGGCATAAAAATTTACGTCATCTCGTGACACCATATTGAGCCAATCCAAACTTTGGCGGATTTCAGCGGTGATTTCTTGTCCCACGCAAATCAGAGTCTTCGCTTCTAAGCCAGCCGCATACATAATGAGCTTCCCAAAGGCCTCGGGGCTAATGCCGTCCAAATGACCTAACAAAATGACATAATGTCCATGCTTCCCATCCTTAGCCAGCACCCCGCCAGCCAAGGTATCCAAGGCAATCTCTCCACCCGCAGGTTTCAAGGATAATTCTAGGGCCTCACCTAACATCTCTAAAATTTCTTCTTGCTGAAGCCATGCGGCAAATCCTGCGACTTCGTTGCTCCAGACTTCATTAACGTTGATTTTTCTCAGCTTCCCAACCGGTTTTGCCATAACAACCCTCAACTTCTCAAAATTGTTGATACCAGCATAGTTTCTTGAAGAATGTATAGGACTTATCGACCGCTTAAAAAAAAAGTTAAGGCAAAAAGGCACAAAACTCCATACGCCTGGTTATTGTATGGATTTCCTTTGACATTCTCGTTCCCTTTCAAAGCCCATTCGGGATTTTTTTGACCTCCATGGACCTTTTTACTCCCCGTTTGGTACCGAAGCTATCGCATCTACAACCCACTAACATGCAGGCGCCCTCTACAAAAAAGATAAAATACCCCATTGCTCTTTCTTCGATTTACGTTACAATACGGCCAGTTCGTGATGAGGAAGGCACATATCCCGGGAGACCGGTTAATCCTTATCTTGATTATCACCCCCCTCTTCGGTCCTCCAAGCCCCAGGATGGGCGTCACGTATCATTGCATTATTTAACAGGAGGTTTAAAACATGAAACATGTTTATGCAGAGAGTGTGCGCTTGCTCGTCGCGTGTTCTCTCGTCATGTTCGTTGCCGCATGTGGTGAGCAGCACGAGGGGCCAGGCGAACAGGCAGGGAAAACCGTAGATCAAGCCATTAAAAAAACAACTGAGTCGGTGGGTGATGCCCTGAAAAATACGGGTGAGGCTCTCCACGAAGCAGCCGAGGATGCAGGCCATGCAATGACGGACGCCATGGAAACTACCGGGGATGCCATTTCAGAGGCCACGGATAGCACAGGAGAAGCAATGGATGAAGCCGCCACAAAAACTGGTGAGGCCGTAGGACTCAAGGAGTAAAGTCAAAGCACGCCTCTTGAGCAGGTCACCGTCAACAAGCATAAAGGTTCCACCGAGACGTCGCGAGAGATTGGATGACATGTCAGTGTGCCTCAACCAATATTTATAGAGACGTTCCGGTGGAACGCTTTCTGGAAAAGCATGAGAAGACTGGGTGATAGGGAAACCCTTCCTAGCTCAAGGCTCACTCCGCATGGCCGACAACAAGTGATGATGAAATTGGTCTGATCAATGGGGTATATTATGATTCGCAAGCCTTCATGTTGCTTGAGAACCACCACGAAAAGGAGATTTGGTAAGAATGCTCGATAAATGGCTCAAAACCATCCTGGCAATCATGGTTCTCTTCCTTTTGCTCTCGCTCAACAACCCGCAAGCCAGAGCAGACAACCCTTGGGGATTTGGAACCGACATTGGCTTCCTCGCTGATACGGCTGACGATACGGTGTTCTCCCTCAGCTTTCAAGGAGATTACTTTTTAGACTCGGAATTTTCCATCGGTCCCCAACTGATCATCACCCCCGGTGGGGATTTAACCCAAATCACCTTTGCTGGAATCGCCCGATACCATATCCCTCTAGGATCCGTTTCCTTGATTCCCTTTGGTGGATTAGGGTTTGTCTATGCGGATTATGAGAGTGGGCGGAGGGACGACGATGACGCCAGCTACATTTTCCCGTTTGGAGCAACCGCAGCCTTTCATATTAGCCGGAAGGTTTCACTAGCGAGCACCCTTATTTTCACATTCCAGGATCTTGACTTGAACAATCGAAGAAATAGCGACAACTTCAATATCGGATTGTTGTTTGGTTTTCGTTTTCACCCCTAAGAGCAAGAACAGGGCTTCACTTCGCTCCCCCCAGTTCATTGAAAAGCCTCAATCCTTCAATTCCTCTAAATATTTTGCGATACGGTCCAACGCTTTCGCATTGAGGCGTTTCCCATACCACCGAGGCATGACCCGATCTGAGTACCCGGGAACCACATAGGCCCCAGGATTTAAGATGGACTCTTGAATATATTCACGAATGCTCTCTGCCGTCCCTTGGTAGTTTGGGTCAGCCAGTCGGATGGGTCCATTCGTTCCTAACACGAGCTTCGGTCCTTCTCGCCCTTGAGCCGGGTCAATGCCGGGAATGGTATGACAGACCGCACACCCTGATTGCACAAAAAGTTTCTCAATGGGTTCATGGCCTGTCGCCAAGGGAACATCGATCAAGGCCACGGCTTTACCGTTTTTCTTCGACCTCACACTGGATTGGAGGCCACCAGCCTTCGAGGTCATTTGCTCCTCCTGAGAAGAACCCGGCTTCATCACGGAATTCCACGACAATGTCGCCAAAAGGCCACAACCCACAACCAGGAAAATTAAAAAACTGTCTCGCCCCCCAGAAGGCTTGGGCTGATTCGATTTATCCATACACCGTCCTATCTTGAAGCTTATCTTGAAGACTATTTCCTCTTGGCTCCTGTACCGAAATGAGAGATTGCCTGTCAATGAACACCCAGTCAATCCTGGCAGAGCAATAGATTCTACGACGCGAACATGAACCTTAGGCTCAACACCTTGTCTTGTAGACTTCTTTTTGGTATCCCCTTCATCAACTAAAGATTCAGTCACATGCAGCCTTAGCACCATTTCACCATCCATACTAAACATCCCAGGTTCCTTCAATGGTATCTCCCTTTCGTCCTCATCCTTTAATTCGAGGCCCGCACAGGATGACGGTTTTCCCACGGTGGTGGCCACGAGGAACCACGCCCACCGGCATGCCGACCCAAGACCGAATCTTCCAAGTCAACGCGGACACAGGACTCCTCACCAAATGTCACTGGCAACTTGCGGCAAGCGAGGCCCCCACGCTCTTGCTTATTCATGGGCTTGAAGGCTGCACGGAATCGCATTACATGATTGGCTTGGCTCATAAAGCCTGGGACAACGGATGGAACTGCATCCGCATCAATCAGCGCAATTGTGGAAACTCGGAGCACCTCACCCCCACGCTCTACCATAATGGATTGAGCCAGGATTATGGGCAAATCATTCAGGAACTCACCCAACAAGACGGCTGTCAACACATCTGGCTGGTCGGCTATTCCATGGGAGGAAATCTGGCGCTCAAGTTGGCAGGAGAAATGGGAAAAAGTCTTTCATCACTTCGCGGGGTGGCAGCCGTCTGTCCAAACATTCAACCAGCATCATGCGTCCGTGCATTACAACGCCCGTCGAATTGGATCTACCATCAACATTTTTTACGCAGTTTAAAAGCAAAACTACTACGCAAAGCTCAACTCTTTCCCGGGAAATGGGATACCTCCCGTCTTTCACGCATACAGACCATGTGGGAATTTGACGATGTCTACACGGCCCCGGACGGTGGCTACCAGGATGCCAACGACTATTACACCAACAGTGCCGCCGAAAACACGCTCAGCGCGATTCCCGTTCCCACCCTCATCATCACAGCACAAGATGACCCCTTTATTCCCTATGACATATTCAAGAATCCCGCCCTCCATAAAAACCCCGTCATCCAACTACTGGCACCGACACATGGAGGCCATTGTGGGTTTTTTCAACCACCACTACCGCAAGAAGATTCCTTTTGGGCGGAAAATCGTATCATCGACTGGATTCAACATCAGATAACTCGATAACCGAAACACATCAATCTTTTTTTTCTCGCACAACAGATCACGTGGACTCCCTCTTGCGACCTCGCAGGCAACTACGGTAGAACCTGAATCAGTCATACATCAGGACCAGCGGTTCAAAAGAGCCCATTTCGCTCCACTTATTTATTTGGCAACCATGTCATGAGCCTCAAACCAACCTCTCCAGGAAAAGGTCTCCTTCGCCAACTGCACAAGGCCCAAGAAAAATATTTTGAGGGATGGGTCGACACCCCCGCCCACATCCATCACACCGCCTATCGAATGGCCAACCCAGTCATCGAACGGCCACAAAGCCGGAAAGAATTCGAGCAGCTCCTGAATTGCTTAGGCATTCAAAAATCAAGTACCGTGTTGGAGGAAAAGGGTGGATTTGGGGTCACCACGGGATCGAATGGCGACCGATTAATTGCCAGGTGGGAAGCGCATACGGAATATTATAGCTATCAAATTTGGCATATCCCCCAAGACCCAAGCCAACCTCTCGGCTTTGGACCCCTAACCTTTCCTGGCTATGCCTTCCCCTTCTCGCCATTGGGCATAGCCGTCAATGCATTGGATCTTCTCATCACCCCCTCCCACACCTATGACCATGAAGATTTAGCCACGCGCCTCCCAGGGCCGCAAATCTATGCCAGCAAGGTGTTAGAAGAGAATATTTCCGTAGCCACTAGCTTCACCCCGGACGAACATGGGCGTGAACGTTATCTCATCTGGGCTCCCGACCCCAACCTCCTGCTCCCTAAGCTCCCTCGCCTTATAGACATCCTCATTGCTCTTGAAAATTACACACATCTCATTCTCTTACCCTACAAAGCCTTTTCGCGATCAGTCGATCAGGTGCAAGTCTACGAACAACGCCATCTCTATCAACGCAGTCTGATTACCAAGGAACTCAAAGGAGCCACACATCCCACGCTCCAACAATGGCTAGAAGGACTGACGCAAGACTTTCTGGAAGTCGGACGCTTAGCCGACTCTATGCGGTATCGCCTTTCAGCGTCCGTTCCCTATGACCGCATCGTTCACAGTAATCTCCAATCCTTACAGGAACATTCGTTGCCATTCGGTCAAACCATCACCGATTACATCCGGTGGAAAATCACCGGCGTGGCTGATGGCTATCAACAACTCCTCACAAGAATCCAATCCCTTGAACAAGATTTTGAAGGTACCATCGCGGTCCTTCGCACACGAGTTGAACTCGCACGGCAAGAACAAAACCTTCTCCTCCAAGATCAAAACACCAAGCTACTCGCCAGTGTCGATCAAACCACAAAAAGCCAGGCCATCTTGCAACACACCGTTGAAGGGTTATCGGTGATCGTCATCGCCTATTACCTCAGTGGCCTAGCCCATTATCTCTTCAAGGCACTCCATGGGTTAGGATGGCTCCACAACGACACCCTCGCATCCGGAATATTTGTCCCCATAGCCCTTCTCCTCTCATACGGCCTCATCACGTGGGGGAAAAACCGCATCCACAAAACCTATTCCAGCTCAAACGACATATCTCCTAGTGATTCTCCAAGCCCGCATTAGGGCTCCACCCGCTACCCCTCGAGAACTCCAACCGATAAATATTCCTCACTCATTACCCAACAGTAAGTATTTCAACCTAAGATAAAAGCGCCAAAGTCGCCCTCATTCAAGCTTCAACGCCAAATATCCGAAAAACATACAAGCAAAAAGAATTTGCCAATCACTCTCCTTTTACTTACGAGGGGCCCTCATGAACAACCCGGTAATGAATAGTCCTCAAGAACTCGTCGAACAATGCTCCTCACTGGTCTCATTACCCGAGGTCTATTTAGAAGTCAAAAAAATTATCGATGAACCAGAATCAACAATGGCAGATCTCTCAGCGGCCATTAGTATCGATCCCGGCATGACCGCAATGGTCTTAAAGCTCGTCAATAGCGCCTTTTATGGCATGCCTCGAAAAGTGGAAACCATTTCCCGAGCCGTAGGTATTTTGGGCATGCTACCGATACATGACTTAGTATTAGCCGTCTCCGTGACCAAAGCCTTTTCTGGTCTGTCTCAACAAGTCATGAGCATGAACATCTTCTGGGCTAATAGCTTTTTTAGTGGCTTAGCCGCCCGAGAATTAGCAAGAAAATGTTTTCTGGTGGATAGCGAACGAATGTTCGTGGAAGGGTTGCTGCGAGATCTGGGACATCTCCTCCTCTACCAATACCTCCCGGAGCAAGCCGAGGAAGCCATGAAGGCATCGGCCAGCAGCGGAGAGTCCATTCAAGCGGCTGAACTCAGCATCATAGGATTTGATTACACGCAAGTGGGACAAGCGCTAGTTGATGCATGGCAATTACCCAAGAATTTAGGGGAAGCGATTCGCCATCAGCATAACCCGGGAGGAACACCAGACCATCAATTTGAAGCGGCATTACTCAATATTACCAACGCACTCACAGAAGGATTCCAATCACCAAACGGCTATGGCAATTGGGAAACGTTGATCGCCCCGGAATCATGGGCATTAACGGGGCTGGATGAAGACGCCATCAAAATTTGCATGTTGGAAGCAGGCAAACAACTTTCCTCCATGCTGGATCTCATGGAAGAGGCCCAATCTCGCGTCGCATAAGCTCAAGCATGAAATCGCTCCTCCCTTTCACCCATCAAACATCCTGCCAGCAGTCTGGGGGAAGCCCGGCTCTGCCACACAAGAGCCTATGGTTAGGCAAACACAAAACAAAGGAAGCATGCTCATGACCCACACCACCACTCCGGCAGTCATCTATCAAAAAACACCCTTGGTGGATGTCACCTGCCAATTGACCTTTCCACAAAACCTGAAAATCTCCGCTGCGCCGCCCGTTGGATTTCAGGAACACATCAGAGACATGTTCCCAATGTTTGCGCTCACACAAGATAAAACCGCCTACAATTTCACGAGCACCGATCAACGATGGCAGGTCGTACTTGGTAAAGGCGCCCTCACACTAGTGGCCAGACAATATGACGGGTGGAAGAATTTCACCAACCATCTGCAAGCCGCGCTCCACGCCTTGGAACAAGAATATCCCCCTCAGCTGGTCCTGCGCATCGGATTACGATTCCGCAACATCATCCGCAAATCGGCCTTAGGGGTCACCGACAAAGAATGGGACCAGCTCCTACAAGCAAAATGGACAGGCGATTTGGCATGGGCTGGAACAGCCGGAGACATGAAAGCCACGCACAGTGAAGTCTTAATGGGTTTAAACGGTGGGAAGGATTTGGTCTGCGTACGTCATGGCTTGGTGCCCATCGCACAGCCCGTTCAAGAAATGGGCTATCTCATCGATCACGACTTCTTTGTTGATGGACAATTCTCGATGAAGGACGTCCCTGAAACACTCAATGGCTATCACCAATCCGCTCAACGATTCTTTCAACTGTGGGTCACCGACACGTTACATCAAGCCATGAAACCCCAAACCTAAGAGGAGCAACGCATAAAAATATCGTGCATCTCCCATTCACGCCTTTGAGCACTCAATCGTCCGCTTAGTAAAAAAAATTCAGTACGATCCGATACGCCTTCACCATCACCCCAACGTACTCCTTCAAGGGCGAGGGAATGTTGAAATCTCTAAGTGAAGCCTTAAAGACAACAGGGATTCTTCCCACACCTACATCACACCTTGAAAGACTCTAACAATTCTAACTCAATGGCTAAGCCGGCCATAGGGCCTTCACGAGTCCATTGCCCAACCTGATTCCGTCCAGCTTGCTTCGCGGCATATAACCCCTTATCGGCTTGATCAACTAACTCCAAAGGATCGGAAGCCCCAAGCGACAAACAGGACACACCGAAGCTCATCGTAATGCGGGTATCTCCGGTTGTCCGCACCGATTGGCTGGCACGAGCCGCAATGGCGAGACGAAGACGTTCAGCAGCAATGGCCGTGCCCTTGGGACCTTGCCCAGGCAATAAGATGCAAAACTCTTCTCCACCGTATCGACCCATAATATCGGTCGGGCGAATTGTCGAGGATAGAATGTTGGCCACCACCTGAATGACCTGATCCCCAACAGCATGTCCATATCGATCATTAAAGGATTTGAAATGATCGATGTCGGCCATGATGCACCCAAAATCCGTTTCCTCCGAAGAACTCGCACTATAGAGATCTTCAAAGGCTTCAAATAATGCCCGTCGGTTAAAAATCCCAGTGAGCGGATCCCGCATAGCCAGACTTTCCATTTCCGCTTTTGAGGCCTCCAACGACCGAATCGCTTCTTCTAAAATTGTCACATCATTAAATGAGACCAACAGCCCTTGCACATCTTCCTGCTCATTGAGAATGGGCGTACAATTCACATGAAATTTCAAGAGTTTCCCTGAAGAATTTGGAAGCATCAGTGGAAAATCCAACTCCAGACACTTCTCTTTCCGTGCGGTCACCCAAGGGAAAGGGGTCAACCGGGTCGCAGGATGGACAAAACTCCAATGAAATTCATCAAGCCGCTTACCCATCAGTTCATTCGAAGGCTTCCCCACGACATCACAGAAAGCGCGATTGGCCAACACAATCCGCTCCCCTGTATTGAGCAACACCACACTTTCCGTCAGCACATCAAAAGCCGCTTTCACACGCAACGGCACCACCGAACTGGGATCAAGCTGATGTAGCGTTCGTTTCATGTAAAGAAAATAACCCAGAAAGCCGGACCCGGCCGCCAACGCCAAAAACCTGACCCATGGGTCGTTCAGCCAGTCGAACCACCCTTGTGCATTGGTGGACCGAAAGCGAAGTTGCACCGTTCCCCAGCGGTCAGCCCCGTTAAAAATCGGCACCTGAATGTGATCGGAGGTAGAGGAATCCCCTGGGGGTTGATTCCATAAAACTTGGTGTTGACCGGCAAAAGCCAACATCTCCCCATTAGCCAAAATCACCGCAGCAGAGACAAGATCCTCATTGCGTTCTACCAACAGATCAAATGCTTCTTGAATGGCACGACTATCGCCATGTTCCGCCAAAAGAGAATATTGAACGGCCAGCGCTTCGCTATATTGTTGTCGGTATTTAAATCGTTCAATCGATTGATTGGGGATTAAATCCACCGCAAGATCACTCACCAGAAGAATACTGAGAGTGAGAGAGACGAGCCCGAAACTAATCCAAAGTAATGGTGTGGAACGTTTCATGATGAAGAAGCGTCGGAAGGATCAGAAGCAAGTGTGGCCGTTTTGGCATGGGAGGTCTTTTCTGAGTGACCTGCAAGAATCTGATCTAATCCTTGATGTTCGTGAGCTTCCAATTGAGCCGCTTCCTTCACTCGCCGGGTCCAGGCTTCTTTCTCTTGTTTATTCATAGTTAAAATTGGCAAGGGGTCAAACTGCCGCCACGCAGGAAGAAAAGTCATCATGCC
>JAOUNC010000282.1 GCA_029881175.1 Nitrospirota bacterium
TCTCATGGAACGACGGCTTTCCGAGATTACCGAAGACTCCTATGAAAAACGCGCGCTCGATATGGATCGGCCAGTGGTCTATGTGTTGCCTGGCACCATGGGCAGTCATCTCACGGTCGGGAAAGACCGGGTCTGGTTGGATAAATGGGATTTAGCCATGGGGGGGCTGAAGAAGCTGAAGATGACCGCGAAGAATGTCGTGGCTGAAAAACCCATTGGCTCAGGGTACAAAGCGTTTATGCGTTATCTGAGTCATTCACATCAGGTCATCCCCTTTCCTTACGATTGGCGCAAATCGCTCATAGAGTTAGCGGATGCGCTGCGGCGGTCCCTGGAAACCACGTTGAACGCGCTACCTCCGGAACAGCCGGTGAGAATTGTGGCGCATTCCATGGGCGGGTTGGTGGTGCGCGTGATGCTCGCCACGCCTGAAGGCAAGCAGGTGTGGGATCGCATGTGCCAGCGGCCAGGAGCCCGCTTCATTATGCTGGGGACTCCGAACGGAGGGTCACATGCGATTACGGCGATGCTCATGGGCCGGGACCCGCTGGTGCAGCAGTTGGATTGGTTGGACTTGACCAATTCTCAAACCACCTTATTGGAAATTATCTCGCGATTTGATGGGGTGTTGCAGTTGTTGCCGCATCGCGGCTCGTTGGATGTGTTCAACCCTGAAGACTGGAAAAAACTTCGGCACCATGATCGACAGGACGAACGTGGGGCGTTCTTCGCCAAAGTCGCGTCCTCAAAGTCGGCAGGTATTTATTGGCCCCAGCCGGACACGGCCCAACTGATCGAAGCCAAGCGAGTGACCACCCTTATTCAACAGAGTCCCATCGATCCCGCACGGATGATTTATGTAGCCGGTCGCGCGGCCGCGACGCCGGAAGACATTTGCATTGATCCTTCGGGTAAGCGGGATCGTCAGGTTCTTGTGCGAACGACCTCGTCCGGAGACGGTCGGGTTCCCTGGGCAACCGGCATTCCTTCTGAACTCAACAATAAGACCTACTATGTGGATTGCGAGCATGGCGATCTGGCCAATTTTCAGGAATCGTTCGAGGGGTTGGCTGATTTGCTTCACAATGGAGCTACCACCAAATTATCCAAGACCCCTCCGGCCCGTCGCGGAGTGGTTGTGGTGCCCCAAGCCGAAATGTCTCTCTCGGAAATGTATGACGGGAGAGTGGAGATGTACCCCGATGAGGACGATCTCATTGCAGCGGCACTCGGGTCGAGCCGCGTGCGACGAGCCAAACCCCTTAAACCCAAAGTGAAGGTGCGTGTGATCAACGATAATCTTTCCCGGGCTTCTTCTCCCGTGGTGGTGGGACATTACGCAGGCGACACGATTGTCAGTGCGGAGGGATATCTCGACGGACAGCTCCAGGGCCGGTTGCGGGAGCGGCTGCGCATGGGCCTTTATCCCGATAAGTTGAATAGCTCAGCGGTCTTCTTAAACGATGGCGCGACACAGGGAGTTGGAAGGCATCCGGGAGCCATTGTGGTGGGGTTGGGCATGGTGGGCGAGCTTACCCCAGGCGGATTGACCAGTACCATGGCCGATGCTCTCGCCAACTATGCTCTGAAATGTTTGGAGGCTGAACGCAAACGTCGCCAGGCGGCTTCTGAGGGCCAGCCAGTTAACTGGACGTTGATTATTCCGGTGACGACCTTGCTAGTGGGCACCACCGGTGGAGGTCTGACCTTGGCCGATTCGTTGCAATCGGTCCTTCGCGGGGTTTTGCAGGCTAACCGGCGGCTGGAGCTTCTGGAATCCTCAGACGTAGAAACATCCAAGGGAGATGAATCCTCGGAGACCTCGTTGAAGGTGTTTATCGATTCCGTGGATGTTGTGGAGTTGCATCAGGACCGCGCGATTCAAGCTGCTAAAGCTCTGGTGGAACTCGGGAGGTCACAAGACTTCCGCGAACATTTGCAGATTAAAGAGACCATGGTGCAGGGGGCCGAGGGGCAGTCGAGGGCCTACTATGCTGAAGCGCAAGATTGGTGGCAACGCCTGCGAATCACGACGCAGAAGGATGGGGCCTTGAAATTTGAAGCCCTGACCAATCGTGCGCGGGCCGAAGTCTATCTGCAGCCCACGCAAAGAAAACTCATCGAGCGATTTTTAGCTAGAGCCGGATCCTCCGCGCAGACGAATTTGGATGTATCTAGCACTCTGTTTGAACTCCTGATACCCAACCGGATGAAAGACTATGCCCCCGATCATCGGGATATGGTGTTGCTGCTGGACGAGGAGTCTGCAGCGTATCCATGGGAACTGCTGAACAATCGGTATGATCCCGACACTCGTCCCTTGGCGGTGGAAGCCGGGATGATTCGGCAACTGACCGTGCAACAGTCCCAATTTCGGGAAAAAGTCCTGCACGGAACGGCCCTCAATGCGTTGGTCATCGGGGATCCGACCAGTGAGGAATCCGCCGGGGCCTTTCCTCCATTACCGGGGGCGGCTGTGGAAGCGCGGGATGTGGCCCAGCTCATCCGTCAGAATGGCTATCGGGAAGTGGTCGAGCTGGTTCAGGGCGATGCGTCTCCGGAGGCCGTTCTGGGAGCCCTCTATCAACAATCCTATCGTATCCTCCATTGTGCGGCGCATGGGGTCTTCGAGTATCCGTTGGAGGAAGAAACAGACGGGGCGGAACATCAACCTGCCAGAGCTTCGGCCAAGAAAGATCCGTGCCCGAAGCCCAAAACAGTTTCGGGCATGGTGCTGGGGAAGGGGCTGTTTCTAACCCCGGCGGAAATCGAGCAAATGCGTTTCGTGCCGGAACTGGTGTTTTTAAACTGTTGTTATTTGGGCAAGACCAAGGCCCAAGAGGACTCCTCGACCGTTTTGTTTCATCGGCTGGCCTCAAACTTGGGAACACAATTGATCCGGATGGGTGTTCGAGCGGTGATTGCTGCAGGCTGGGCAGTGGACGATCAGGCTGCGAATGTCTTTGCCAGAAAATTTTATGAAGAGATGTTTCGGAATCGTCCGTTTGGTGATGCCGTCAAGCTGGCCAGACAGGAAATTTTTGCACAATACGGGACATCCAATACCTGGGGCGCGTATCAATGTTATGGCGATCCCGACTATTCATTTAAAGCCAGTCCCAAAACCGTGAGGGAGGAAGACCGGATCGTGGCCTCCGCAGAATTGCTGGTTGCCTTACAGCAGGTCGCCCGAAAAGCCAAAATGGCCAAGCCCCAAGACGTGGCGTGGTTGCGGCAGAAATTGGATGAATTGAAAGCCGATGCGGAACCAGGCTGGATGGAGTCTTCCGCTATTTGCGCGGCGTTTGGCAAGGCCTATGGAGAACTCGGTCTGTTTGAAGAGGCGGTGCACTTCTACGATAAGGGAAGGACGTTGCAACCGGCCGATGCCACGATTGAATCATTGGAGCAATTGGCCAACCTGAAAGTGCGGTGGGCCCTGAAACGGGTACTGGTGGAGAACAAGAAAGATACGAAAGATAAGGGCACCGAACAGGGATACTCAATCTTGGAATTGTTTAATGATGCGGAAACGATTCTGGATAGCCTCATCAAGATTTACCCGACTCAGGAGCGGTATGCCCTGAAAGGGAAGATTTATAAGGGAAAAGCGATTCTTCAGAAAAGCGTCCAGGCCTTACAGGATATGCAGAAATGGTATGGGAAAGGGTATGACCTTGGGAAAAAAGACAAACGCAACGATCTTTATTATCCATTGGTCAATCGGTTGGCTGCCGAGGTTGTGCTGTCGTGGGAACCTCCAAAAACACAGGGTGCCAAGACCAAGAGAGGGAAGGCCAAGGGGAGCGATTCTATCGCAGAAGGGCTATTGGAATTAGAGGGCTATGCGGACGTGTTGCGGCAAAAGGGGCAATCCTTCTGGGATTGGAGCCTGAAGTCCGATTGTCTGTTGCTGAAAGCGTTGTATGCGCAGAGCTTCACCACCGAGGATCGTGAGGCCATTCTCAAAGGGTATCAGGAGGCCAAGCGTCGTGAAGGGTCAGCCAAGGACATCGATTCGGTGGTTGAGAACATCAGATTTTTGGAAGCGATGTTGGGCACCAAAAATCTTTCAAAAGCCCGCTCGTCACTTGCTGAAAGTCTGAAGGATTTACGGGAAAGTCTTGAGGTACCAGGTGAGATAAATGACTAGGAAAAATTGAAGCCCAGGCGACGGGTCATAGACCCGTCGCGACAAAAGCGAAATGCATCGGTTTGGTGTCTGCTGTAGAGACGTCCCGGTGGGACGTCTACTCCCTGATTCCCCCTGGATTCATTTTTCTGCCCGCGTTAGACTGCTCGTCATCTTTATTCGTGTTTTTTAATCGAACGCCTGTGGCTGCGGGGATGTTTTTTTTGGGGAAGGAAATTGTTGTGATGATGCGAGGTTGCTGGTGGCTGCTCCTCATGCTGGTATGGATGGGCACCGCTTCTTCCTCGTGTTGGGCTCAACTGGATTTGCAGTACCAACCCC
>JAOUNC010000283.1 GCA_029881175.1 Nitrospirota bacterium
TCCGAGAGATGCTTTCGTACCTTTAATTTTCCTGTTTGTTCGCCTTTACCACGGAGGAAGTGGCGTCGCACCACATCCTGTGGCAATTGGGCCACTCGCTCATCCTCGTAAATTCCGGCCGCCGCTTTTGCCAATACCCGTGTGGAAATGTCTGACGCCAAAACCTTAATATCCCATCCGGAGCGATCAGGAATCGCATCAGTCAATGTCATGGCAATCGTATACGGCTCTTCTCCAGAGGAAGAAGCGGACGACCAAATACGTAAGGAACGAGTCGCCTGTACTTGAGGAAGCACCTGTTCACGGAGAAAATCAAAATGGACGGGCTCTCGAAAAAAATCCGTCTTATTCGTGGAGATCAGGTCAACAAGTTGAGTAAGCTCTGCCTCTCCACCCTTCCCACTCACCCGATCAAAATAGGCTTGATAGGAAGGCAAGGACAACTCCCGTAACCGTTTCCCTAAACGAGAGATCAGCAAGGTCTTTTTCGGAGCATCCAAAGTAATGCCAACCTGCTGATAAATCAGCGTCTTGAACTGGTCAAATTCTTTGTCAGTTAATGTTGCACTCATTGGTTAGTCCTATAAAAATAATTGAAAAGTAAGGAGTAAATAGTGAGGAGCAAGGTGTACTATTCGGAGATTTCTTCATACTCCTCACCCCTCACTCCTTATTATTCACTGTGCCTCAATCTGCTGGGAACCAATAGAACAACATCAGATAGACACCATAGGCTGTCAAGAGGGTACCGCCAAACGCCCACTGTAAAAGATGCCCAAGTTTGCGATGGATCGTCACGCCTGCCACCATAGCCCCTGCTCCAATGCCATATTGAAGGCGACGGATTCCTAGCACCATATTAGTCCCACCTAGACCCAGGGTCGTGAGGGCTAAACCAGTATGCACAAGGAGCAATGGGACATAGAACGACCAATATTGTTCAGGTGAACCCCCGAAATGATCACGACCGAAAATCAGTTGTTTGGTCACATACGCGAACAACCAAAGACCAACCATCGTGCAGGAAATCGTCATCCATTTTCGATGCGACGCGACATCGTGCCGCTTCGCCGCTTGCACTCCCATGAACGTCATCCCATAAGCCACCGTCATACCGACCAACACCACTCCCCATAACAGATCGGAAATTCGCATGGATAAGGTCTCAAGGATGGAAAACCACACATACCCTTCACAGGACATGCTTCAGGTGCACATCAACCAGGAGGGCAGATGGCCATTATGTGCATAGGCCTCCATATCCGATATTTATCGGCAGATGCCCCAGGGGAAATAAGGCGAAAAGACAGTTTTTTCTGAGAAAGGATCTGAAAAGAAAAAGATGAGGGAGGTGAGGCCGGAGCACTGGCTAAAAAAATGGCGTGGGTAGTTTGGTCACCACCCACGCCATCTAAAGGACGTCGTCCTAGAAGATCGAGTTATTTCAGTCTGACAACAATGGCGCCCATAAAGTCACCCTTCTTCCAATCCTTTTTGGTAGTTTTCGGGTGGTTGTTATGGCAATCGGCACAACTGTCCACGATGGCATAGTCGGCCGACATACCAACCGTAGTCGCGCCATCTGCAGCCACAAGGACTTTTTCCTTCCCTTTGGCTAATTCCGCGAGCATCCCCTTTTCCGCGTCACTTTTGGCGGCATTGGAAGCATACAAAGGATCCGTCCCAACCAAAGACAAATCAAACTCTTTTATTTCCTTTCCGAGTTCTTTCACAAATTGGGCTGGAAGCATCATGGCGTGATCATCTTTCACCCAATCCTCATTGAGTTTCATCCCACCCTTGCTCGCATCGGCCACGACACCTTTGACATAGACTGTTCTGGCAGCCTTAGCGGTGGCCAGAATGTACTTAGCCGCCAGTTCCTTGGCCGCGTCTGCGGCTTGCCCCACTGGTACGACCAGCGCGAGTCCAATCATGGAAACGACAAACATTGTCGCGAACGTAGTCCATCTTCTCATAATAACCCTCCTCCTGTGAGTGTTGGAAAACATCAGGTAAACGGTTCGGAATTACTTCTTAGGGGGCCTGAGCTTATCGGACAGCAGACCGAACAGTCAATATTAAAGAAACAGTCTCATAGAATCACTTTTAGGTCAACGGGAAGGAAGTAAAAAATGAAGTTAAGCAAGGAAAAGTTTATTGGAAGAAGAAAAATAATGCGGAGGTGAGGCACGAATCCTGAAAAAGGAGGGAGGGAGGGAGGAGAAAAGATGATTCTGTTTTCTCCTTCCCCCCAATGATCTCCTCTTTCAACTAGAATTCTTCAAAGAAATCGTCGTCGCTTTTGTGCTGCCCGTGCCCGTTTCTACTGCCTACACCCACTGGTTTCTGGGTTGAACGAACAGTTCCAGTCTGACTCTGGCTGGCAGCTTTTGGGGATGCTCCTGCGGGCGCATTATTGGCCGAACGAGTTGATGCATTCCTGTGATTCGTGGGTCCTTGAGGACTGGACGCCCTGCTTTCCTCACTGGTCTTAAAGAAAGAAACTTGCTGCAACAATTCTTCGGCTTGTTGCTTCATGGATTGTGAGGCTGAGGTGGCTTGTTCCACAAGCGCCGCATTTTGTTGCGTGCCTTGGTCCATTTGCATCACGGCCTTATTGACTTGATCTATGCCACTCGCCTGCTCCTGCGACGCCGCACTGATCTCCGCAATGATATCCGTCACCCGTTTCACTGAATCGACGATTTCGGAAAGTGTTTGGCCTGATTGGTTCACAAGGGCACTGCCATCACCCACTTTCTCCACCGCCTCATTGATCAATGTTTTAATCTCCTTGGCTGCCGTAGCCGAACGTTGTGCCAGGTTCCGCACTTCCGAGGCCACCACTGCGAATCCTCGACCCTGCTCGCCAGCCCGGGCTGCCTCGACCGCTGCATTCAAGGCTAACAGATTCGTTTGGAACGCGATCTCATCGATCACATTAATAATATCCGCAATCTTTTTACTACTCTTGTTGATTTCATCCATGGCACTGACGGCTTTTTCCGTGACCGCGCCGCCTTTTTCGGCCACTTCGCGAGCCGTGACGGCCAACTGATTCGCCTGCTTGGCATTATCAGCGTTTTGTTTAATGGTGGAGGTCATCTCTTCCATCGAGGCACTGGTCTCTTCTAACGCACCCGCCTGAGCGGATGTCCGTTGTGACAGATCTTCATTGCCCTGTGAAATTTCCCTGGTGCCTGTGGTAATTCCCGATACGGCCGATTTCACGGACTGAACCACTTCCCCTACTCGATCAAACATCGCATTAAAGGATTCTCCAGTTCGTCCAATTTCATCTCGGCTGGATACCATCGTTCGTGCTGAGAGATCTCCTTCTTTGGCTTTTGCGGCCATCGCTTCTAATTCTTGCATAGGCTTGACCACAAATCTTGACAGCAGCATAAACAACATCATCATCGTCACTAAACCCACTCCGATAATTCCCATGTACATGTTCTTCAGATTACTATTGAGTTGCGCCATCGGGGCATCCATGGGAATTTGCACAGATACAGCACCTAACATGTCCCCCACCTTCTTGCCCTCATGACAAGATACGCAGGCTTTGACACTGGCAAAATCGGTCGTCGCCCGTCGAAACATCAGGGCCCCATTCACCGGCTCAATACTCGTAAACTCGGTCTGACCGGTAGCCAGTGCTTCTAGAGCCTGTTGTTCAAAGCTATCTTGAGGACCATTCGCCACATTCAAGGGGGTCGCACTAATCACGCGAGCATTGTAGACCCCTTCTTTCGCCAGCGTTTCAGAGGTTTCTCGAGTAAAAGTGGCAGGGAAAGGAATTGTATCAGGGGCGTCATGTTCCATGCCGACGTTCATACCAGCCCCCTTGGCCTTAACCACAAATTGCTTGGCGACATAGGCACGGGTGACTTGAATTTGTTTTTCAATGATCGAGGCTTGAGTCCCTAACACACGATTAAGATCAGCTTGTAATTGCTGGCCAAGAAAATAGGCCCCAGCTCCCAAGAGGCCGGAAAAGACAATCAATGTACTCACAACCACTTTTGGGCCAATACCTAATTCATTCCATTTTCCCCGTGTACCCACGTTCATAATTCTTGGTCCTCCTCCAACCATTAAAATGTCGATTCATTTCGTAAGGCGTAAAGCGTGAGGCGAAAAGAATCCTTCGCCTCACGCCTTACGTTTCACGGTTCTTTAGAATTCTTCAAAAAAGTCATCGTCCCCTTTCGAGGCACTTTTTCCAATACCACTCCCGACCCCCACTGGTTGTGGCGCAGCTTTGACGGGCGCCTTGGCGGGGCTTGAGGTCTTCGACTTTGGCGTTGAGGTCGGTTTACTCTGGCTGGTCGGACGCATGGGCCCACGTGGGGCCAAGCCCGAACTGGCTTCAGTGATCTTGAAGAACGCCACTTGCTCCAAAAGTGCCCCGGCTTGCTGTTTCATGGATTGGGAGGCGGATGTCGCCTCCTCCACGAGA
>JAOUNC010000285.1 GCA_029881175.1 Nitrospirota bacterium
CACATTGCTGCCTCCCAACTACGGAATACTTGCCGATCCAAAGGCGTTCAGGCTGGCCCCGTTGACTGTGTAATTGCTGCGGCATGTCTCGAGCATGGCTTTCCGTTATTAACCGCCGATCGCGATTTTTCCTACATCGCCAAACATTCGGACTTAGCGGTATTTCCCATGACTCGGTAACCACACAATACCCGGTATCCGCTCGTCACCGAGTCTGTCAGGAAAATCTTTGCACCCCACACATTCATGCCTTAGCCCATAAAAACGGGACAGTGTATGGTGGAGGCGCATCGGAGCATTCGACAGCCTTCCCACTTGCCTCAGGGTGCGCTGGCAGAAAGCCTGTCCACAAGCCCCATGGGCAAAAAGAAGGTTAAAAAAAGGGGGCGCTCTGGTTTTCTGCCCTATACCCACGATATTTTTTAATCTAAGATCCCGTTTTTCTGTTAGGAAATAATTAAAAAGAATGTCCCCTTTTTCCCCAGGCAGCGGACCGCCGGCCACTTCCGTGGTCGAGCCCTAAGCTCCGCCGACGGCACACCGCAGGTATCGCCTTCGCCTCAACAAGCTCCATCTTGCCCCTTGTTTCAACCTACCAACCCTGGGCTCCTGACCCAGCCTTATATAATCCTCTGGAGTTATTTGTGTTGGGGATCAGGTCTTGCAATGACACATTCCGTCTGTCGATTCCCATCCCAACTCCACCCTCGCTCCCCCGAACCCCGCTCGCACCCGCCGCCGCACATAGTCCCCGATGCGGACCACACATTCGCACCGTACTCATTAAGCCGTGTCACCTTCTCCGCGGGCACAGCTCCGCGTACCCCGCCCTTCATGACAGCAGCCGAGGCCTGCCACGATCTCAAATGCCACCCGTCGCGTTTCTGGAATGGGGAGGGAAGTTGGTGTTAGACGCCCTGTGGATCACCAAGTATGACGTGCAGTGCCTGAATCAGCGCGCGCTTGTCTTCTTGCGTTAGCCGACCCAGCTTCTTGAGTACCAGTCCTTTTTCAATGGTTGTCAACACCGGTTTGATGACCGAAGGCTTCCGTAGGCCGGCTTCTTGCCACTGCTTGACCATGACCTCACCCAGCGGTGCTGTCAGCCGGACTTGGCTTGAGACCGCCATCAGAATAAGGTCGGGCCGCTCACGGTGATATGCGTCAGAGCTCACGACGACGGCAGGGCGTTTCTTCGCGGTGGACTGATCGGTGAACGGAAATGGAACAAGAAGGATGTCACCGAATTCATAACTGATCATATTCGGCGTCGTCCGGGTTGTCCCAGATTTTTTGGAAGGCATCCTCCGACAGCTTGGTTGCCGCGCGCGTCAAACGGCGATCGTCACCACGCATCCGGAGAAAATCCACGAAATCCTCCACTTCCGCTACTCGTTCCGGTGGGAGGGCACGAATCTTTTCGATAATGGCTTGTTCTTGTTGGTGTTGCGTACGCATACTCTCGCTCCTCATCATGGAAGCATGCAGGAAATGATGTTGGAGGCTCCCCCCTGATCATCTTGTTTCAAATTCAATTATAGAGGATGAACTGAGTATTGTCATAGAGGAAAACACGCCATGTTAGCACAATGTGGACAACTATCTGCTGTTCCTGTAACCGGAAGTTCCCTGACAATCGTGAGGGAATAGGGGCAAGTCTAACCATCACATGTTTTGGGGTCAGGCATGAGTATTGACTTATTCGTCGTGCCGGGGGGACCGCAGGCGGCCCAACAAGATTTGGGTCAGGTCCTGACATCACGCTTTTGGTGGTGAAGTCTTCGCCCACGGCTCTTCCGCTCCGCCTGGCATGTCCTGGCGCCCTCTCTCATGTGCCCGCGTGCGGAAACGACCGGAAACGGGCTGCCCGTCACTGGGTCTCAATGAGTCATGAACTTCGGTGTGGGAGAGAGAACTCCTCTGTGGCGGCGAGCGGGACACGACCGAAGATTAGGCTCTGTGTTGCCAGATCGTGGGGTCTCGTCGTCCGTGGAAGACCGCGAGACTGACAAGGCATTCACTTCTCACTCGAAAGAAGACTGAATAGGGGAAACGTCGTGCGACGGCCTTTCGCACATCAGAAAACACGAGAGGATATCTTTCAGGTTGGGTAGCAGCTCGAAGCACGACCTCATCGATTTCTCGGAGGAACTGTTCATCAAGCCCAGGGTGCTGTTGATCGTACCATGTGGCGGCCTCTTCAAACTCATGCCGTGCCGCGGCCCGAAAGACAACGCGGAGGCTCATCGAGCCAAACGCGCCCGCATCGATGCTTTGATGTCCTCCCACGGAATGACATGGTTAGGGAACGCGTCGTCATCGGCAACACGCCGATCAAGCTCCGCCCGTTGTGCCTCGGTTAGGGGAAAGCTTGCCGAATCCGCACAGATACTCGCCCAGATTTCCTCGACCAATGCGAGCCGCTCGTCAACATTGAGTCGATCTATCCCCAACGCTTTTAAAGAATTAGGCACCGCATCTCCTTTCCCCACGCCGCATTTCCATACCCTCCTGTCGGAATTTTCCTTATTGTCCCCCAACTTCTGAAAATGTGTCAAGGACGTGCAAGTGCAGAGGAAGTCGCTATCTTATGTAAAGAGCACTCGTCGTTCAGCGCGGGCATGTTGGACATGTGCGGTATCGATTTGGGGTCACCCATTAGAAGGCTCCGGTCAAGTGGGCACACGTCTTCTATAGATCTGAACGTTCGCATTTACTCTGACGACTTCCCCTCACGCTCACCAGCCACTCCATTTCACTGCATCCGAGTTTTCTCTGGTTGCGGTGTCGACTGCGTACCCTGAGTCGCACCAGTCACCCATCAGGATCAAGGCAAAGAGACGTAGGTGCTCCCGCCCCTGGCCACTCGTTGGCCCCAGAAAGCCGTTGGTACCCAAGCGTGTCCATATGAGGCGATCACAGATCTCGTGGTTGCCATGTGGCTCCAACCTCTTCGTGGCTCACGCCTGAGGCAGCTCAGGAATCCCCACGGGCTCCGTGAGGAAGAACAGAGGGCAGGCGGCTGTCCAATCAGATCTCGTGGTTCTCCCAACCCCAATTCGAGCTCAGCCGTCCTGCCCAATCGTCACGTCGTCTGTACCGTAAACGCCTTATTGAGTTCGAAGGGGACCTGATCGCGCAACACGTAATAGCAGGCCCGTGCTAACTTATGAGCCACGGCCTTGATGGCCACGACCCCATGCGTCTTCGCTTTCTTGCGTTGATAAAAGCGCTGAATGTCCGGATAATACCGCACGGCGAAATTGGCCGCTTCGATAAACGCCCAGGCTAAATACTTGTTGCCATTCTTAGTATTGCCCTGGCCTTTGCCATTGCTGAGTTTGGTGCTGTTCACGCATCGGCAATAGGAGGCCCATTGCCCGACCGTGGGAAATCGCCGCATCTCGCCGGCTTCGAGCATGATGGTCAAGGCTAAGGTCTGGCCAATCCCGGCCACGGTGAGTAACTGCCGAAAGGTGGGGCGCAAGGAGACTCGTGCTTTGCTTGCTTGTTCTATTGCGGCAATCTGTTCGGTCACACAGCGCAGCACCGCCAGGGTACTCGTGACCGCCAGGGCGAGATCAGGGGTGGATTTGGCGTCAGGCATGAGTATTGATTTATTTGTCGTGCATGGTTGGAAAGGGGGTTAAGTCTGTTGTTGACTAACTAATGGGCACCTCTAAAAACCCCAATTTCAAAAATTCATATCCAATGTTTTCAATTGGTTGTGAAGCCGAATTTCAAGAAAACGTAGGTTTTTAGAGGTGCCCTAATGATTCCACCTGCTCCATTCAGCTGCTGAATTTCCTGTCTTCGACCGGCTCGCCGCGAATACAGCGACCAAGGAGTGAGAGTGAACACTTTCACGAGGAGATCACGCGTAGGGTACAACGGCGCGTGACGCGATTGGGGCCTGGTGGTGATCGGAGAAGCAAGGCGCATCGAGGGGGGATAAGGAATCGCCTCAAACACGTTGAGGCTTGTTTTCTTGATCCCCCCAAAGCCTTTTTAAAATTCCTATTCCTAAAAAGCCGGCTTCAGCCCGTTCCAAATCAAAATGAGTAAAAATTACGGGGTTCTTCCTGATTCTTCTAGAATAAGATTCTCAGTGGATAGATTAAAAATATCTTTTTCACTATACCGTTCGGTTGCACCGATAATCTCTAACCCAATGATTTTATTGTCTTCATCTATATCCAAATTTATCCCTTCCTCGATTTCTTTCGTGCGCGATACAGCCTTTTCTTGAATTCGAATGTAGAGAGCGTCTACTTCCCTGTCATATTCAATCTTCATGGGTACTCCTATTCATGTTTATTGATCACGGTGACAACGACTTTGGCCCCATCCTCTTCTTTGAATGTCACCTTAAGCCATTTATCACCGATATGTTTGAATGCGTTTTTCCTGCCTTTTATCGATTCCTCGATTTTATCTGGCTCGGTTAACG
>JAOUNC010000284.1 GCA_029881175.1 Nitrospirota bacterium
CCAGAAAAGTCGCATCACACTTGATTTTCCAATCGATCCCTCAACCCCACCAGGCACCTATCAAGCCACAGTTCAGATTGGTGACCAGAGTCAGCCGGTACAGATCCGAATCAGTGAGAGCATGGAACTTGAGATAGAACCGGATAATGTGACGGTCTCTACCCAAGATCAAAAGAGGTTTGAGCGGGAATTTGTAGTGACCAACGTCGGCAATGTCCCCATGTCGGTGGGTGAGAAGTGGGTCGCGGCATTGCAGGCCCCGGAAGGCATTGAGTCGCAGGTGGTGCAAAGCATGAAGGTCATATGCCAAAAGAAACAAGACGAAGGCACAGCTCCACGTGAAGAAGGTTCGGTACAAGAGCTGCTTTGTCTGGTAGCAAGCCAGCAACCCGGGCCAATCACCCTCACATGGAAAAACCTGACGCTTGCGCCAGGGGAAACCCAGATCATGAAAGGCGTCATTGAATTACCGGATGGCCTGCAACCTCACCGGCATTACTTTGCTGAATTCGAGCTGTTCTCAGCCAGCCTTCTGGTAGACATTTATACGAATCGGTAAGAGGGGAGGCTTCGGCTTGAATTACACCGTCATACGCATGCAAAGGAGATTTCTATGGACACAAAAACGATAAGCTGGTGCCCAACGGTCAATGCGGATATGCGCACGGCCGCTTTACGATGGTATCAAATGTCAAACGAGGTCATGTCTCAGGCGTTCAAGATTGGACAACCCCTCATGGATGCGTATATCCAGGGACTATCACAAGCCATTCCTGAGTTGAAAAAGGCTGTCAGGAGATCTTGTGAAATACCTGAAACGGAATGTCCGCCTTCCTGTGTCTGTGAACTGGAATGGGAGGCTTGTGAAGGTGAGACCGTAACTGGAGCAGTTGACATTCGAAATGCCGGAAAGCAGAACGCTACTTTCACATTGAAGGCCACCACGTTTCGAAGCGGTGGCGACGACAGCGGAAAAAGTCCACAGTTAACACCAAATAATTTCGTCCTTGCGCCGGGAGAAATGAAAACTGTCACGGTAGCCGTGCAGGCGAGTGAAGCTTTTGCCGCGAACGAGGTCTACGAATCAGAAGTGACGGTCGCCGGTCGATACGAACAATGCGTGTGTTTGCGGCTGCGCACCCGCCGGAAGAATGTGCCCCATTGCCAAATAGAACATGGGGAAATCCCCACCCGTCTTGTGGCCCATCATTGGTATGATCATTTTCAATGTGAAGAACTGTGTTTCCAGCCCGTGGGAAGAATTGTTCAACCAGAGAAAGAGGAGCCAACTCCTGTGAGACCAATAGGCACGGCGACCTCCAGTAAGAATAAGGCTGAAAACAAGCCAAAGGGGTAGTCAATCTCCAGCAGAAATAGCACATTAGGATTCGGGGGACATTCCGATGGATTATACCGACTACAGTGAACAAGTGAAAAATCTAGGGACACGGGTTCTCGATGAGGGCAGCCGAGCCTGGGAACGGTATTTTCAAATAATGGGAGAGGCCTCAGCCGGGAAATGGAGTGCCGAAGAGATGCAGAAACGTTTTGCGCATTTTGCGCAAGATGAAGGCACGGAATTTGTGCGAAAATTGATGCAATGCCATGTGGATTACTATGTCAGTATCATGCATGCGGGCCTGGACTTGAGCACAAGCATGCTTGAGTCCGTCTTTGCACCAGCCTGTGTGAAGCCGGGGCATACCAGCCAACAGACAAGTGGGGAGGACACCAGAAAGCAGCCCCAAACCGAAATTCCATTTGAAGGTAAAACAGGAGAAACGCACAGTCAGGCGTTTGTCATTGCCAATAAACAGCCTCAACAGATCGAAGTCAGTTTTGAATTATCAGAATTTATTAGCGAAGACGGCAAAACCAAGACGCGAGTGCCGGTGGGGTTTAATCCTCACCAGTTTGTCTTGGATCCAGGGCAGGAACAGGTCGTGGAATGCCAACTGACCTTTGAGAAAACCCTGAAGCCTGGCCAGCGGTATAGTGCCTTGGCACGTGTGGTCGGTTTCCCTGCCATGATGGTCCGGCTCATGGTCACTCCCAAAAATGTCTGACATAGAGACTTCCCTAAGGACGGGCGCATGACAGCCGCGATCCTTTAGCGTTGGTCTTAATGCTACTAAGTTTGAGGGAGAACCTTCCCCTTCCACCCCTTCTGCGAAAACTCGTTCTTATCGTCAATGGCACTCCTGGCCGAAAATTCTCAAAAATCGGACCCATACCGGCCTAAGATATTTTTCCCCGCCTACGTTTTTTGTTGCTAAGGCCTAGAACTACGCTGATCGTTGGTAGGGATTTTCTGGATTGATGAGGAATCATTTGTGGGTAGGAGTGGTTCTTTAACTGTGGAATCTGACGCTAATTCTGTGATTTTGTCTGGTTCGCTGGTTGGCAGAATGAAAGGACTGAAGATGAAGAGGCTGAACAGGATGGGGCCGATGATCGGCATTCTGGAAGGACAACAATGGCTTTCTTCCGTCTCTAGTCCTTTCTGAGCTGCACGTCTGTTGCAATAATTTTTGTACGCGCTCATTCCAGTACACTCATGAAAAATCCAAGAGCCTCTTCGTCCTTTTTTGAAATTCTATTTGTGTGTACCTGACCGCAGGCATCTTCATAAAATATCGGCTTTCTCCCTGCCATCTTTGAACTCTTTCGCTCTAGCCAGGGGTAACTATTCAATGAGCCTTTATCCTCACCCCAACTGTTTGTTCCTCTTTGGAAAACGCCACTGGAAGGGTGAGGGAGTTTTGAAATGGTTGAGTTGAAAGTTGGAAAACTATAGTCGGTGTTTTTACCTGTTGTGCTTTGTTTTCTCATTCCTCTAATGTGGAAATGTCTCCAGGGTCTTGACCGAGTTCTTTGGCTTTTAACACCCGGCGCATGATTTTGCCGGAACGGGTTTTGGGAAGTGAGGGGACAATATCAATTTCCCGTGGTACGGCGATCTTGCCCAGTTCCTGTAAGACATGATCCTGCAAACTTTCTATAAGATCGGGGGTTTCCTTGTAGCCTTGCTTCAGGATCACAAACGCCTTGATCTGTTCTCCGGCGGTTTTATGAGGCTTGCCAATGACCGCCGCTTCTACCACGGCCTCGTGGCTGACTAAGGCGCTTTCCACTTCTGCCGTGCCGATACGATTGCCGGCCACTTTGACGACGTCATCGGCCCGTCCCATGAACCACATGTAGCCATCCTCATCCTTATGGCAGATATCTCCAGCGGTATAGACACCAGGAATGGTGTTCCAATACAGGAGATAGCGGTCGGGTTCTTTGTAGATGGTGCGCATCATCGAAGGCCAGGGTTTCTTGATAACGGCAAATCCCCCGCCATGCTCCACCGTGTTGCCTTCGCGGTCCATGACATCTGCTTCGATGCCTAAAAATCCACGAGTCGCGGATCCTGGCTTGAGGTCTACACAAGGCAGTGGAGTCACCATAATCATGCCGGTTTCGGTTTGCCACCACGTATCCATGATGGGCTTGGTGCCCCCGGTGACGCGATGAAACCATTCCCAGGCTTCCGGGTTAATGGGTTCGCCGACTGATCCTAAAATTTTGAGGGAGGAGAGATCATATTTGGCTGGCCATTCTTCGCCATATTTCATGAGCAAACGGATGGCGGTGGGCGTGGTATAAAAAATCGAGACGCCATAATGTTCGATGAGATCCCACCAGCGCCCGGGGTTTGGGAAATCCGGTTTGCCTTCTGCTGTGAGAATGGTGGCTCCGTTCAGGAGGGGGCCGTAGACAATATAACTATGTCCGGTGACCCAGCCTGGATCAGCTACGCAAAAGAAGACATCATCTTCTTTCAGGTCGAACACATATTTAGTGGTGATGTAGGTGCCGACCATATATCCGCCGTGGACATGTACAACGCCCTTCGGTTTGCCGGTGGTTCCTGAGGTATAGAGAATGTAGAGGGGATCTTCGGCATCCAGATGTTCGGGTTCACATTTCGGGGATTGATCTTTCAGCCAGTCTTCCCAGTCAAGTTCTTTTGGTGCTTGCAGGGGAGTGGATGAGGGCACTCGTTGGACCACGATCACTTTTTCGACCGTTGGGCATTTGGCCACGGCTTCATCGACCACCGGTTTTAACGGAATGGTTTTACTCCGGTCGTAACCCACATCGGCGGTGATGACCACTTTGGATTCGCAATCATGAATGCGGGTTTGAAGCGCGGTGGCGCTGAAGCCCGAATACACGACGGAGTGAATGACGCCGATGCGTGCACAGGCTAACATGGCCACGATTTGTTCAGGAATTTTAGGAAGATAAATGGTGACGCGATCACCTTTTTGAAGCCCAAGGCCTTTGAGGGCATTGGCGCATTTATTGACCTGTCGAAACAGTTCGGCATAGGTAAAGATTCGTTCTTCTCCATTTTCCCCTACCCAAAGAACGGCAACTTTGTTTCTTCTCCAGGTTT
>JAOUNC010000286.1 GCA_029881175.1 Nitrospirota bacterium
TACCGACAAAATCACCACAGAAGTCATTTTAGTTGTGACGCCTCATATTGTGCGAAAACTCCATCCTCCACAATTGGCTAAACATACAATGTGGTCAGGAACAGCTCAGCAATATGCAACCAAACGGCAATTTATGACAAACCAACCGGGATCGACATCACTCTACAATGATGCCGGAGGGGAGATTTCTAGCCAGTTTGGCTCCACGCCACCTCCTTTAACTGATGAACCTCTGGTCGAGTCGAAGAAGGCGGATCTGGATCCCCTTGAGCCTGATCAAGAACGTTCCAAGGCACCCCAGCCTGGAGTTTCAGGGCTTCAGGTTATTCCGACGGCGGCTTCCATCAAAATTGGCGAACAAATTTCTTTGACTCTGCAAGGCCAAAACTTTTCCTCTGCAGAACGAACATCATTGGTACTCACGTATGATCCAGCTGTCATGACTTTCAAGCAAGCTATTGAAGGACCATTTTGGACGGCGCAGCAAGTGCCCCCCAGTCTCACCATTTCCGCCATACCAAATGTTGGGCAACTCGTGATTCAAATGGGGCAAGAAGGAAAACCCGTCCAAGGAAGTGGCGCGCTTGCTTCCCTGGTCTTCGAAGCTACGGGGGCTGGAACATCCAATATTCACATTCAAAATCCTACCGTGTTAGGAGCCAATGCTCAACCTGTGCCGGTCATGGTGCAACATGGGAGAGTCTGGGTGGAATAGACCAGTCACCATGCGTGGCGTGACATTAATTGAACTTTTAGTGACGTTGGTGATTATGTTTATTCTGGCATCGGTTGCCCTCCCCTTCACGAAAGTCAGCACAAAACGCTCACAAGAGCTTGAGCTTCGTCAAAGCCTGCGAACGATGCGAGTGGCCATTGATACGTTTCGCCGTGATTGGGCTCGAGACGGGAGTACGTTGTTAGGACCTTTATGCGTCAAAAATCAACTCACCTGTAAAGAGGAAACTGGGATCACGGGATACCCTAAAACCCTGGAAACCTTATTGAAGGTTCAATTATCAGGGGGAGAGGCTCAAATAGGGGAACAGTCGGCAATCAGGCGTTACCTACGAAAAATTCCAATTGATCCGATGACCGGTTCAACGGAATGGGGCATGCGCTGCTATCAAGATGAACCTGATGATTCGCGGTGGTGCGGGGAAGATGTCTTTGACATTTATACTACCAGCGATAGAATTGCGATAGATGGGACCCCCTATCGTGAATGGTAATGCGCGCTTTTGTACTAAATGGCAAAAAAGGCTACACTTTACTTGAACTTATGATCGTGGTGGCGATTGTGGGGATTTTAGTGTCGTTAGCTATTCCAAGCTTTCAACAGTCTGCGTTGAAGGCTAAGGAAACAGCTCTCAAGCAAAATCTTTTCACCATGCGCGCTGTCCTTGATCAATATTATGCGGATCGCGGAGATTATCCCGACAGCTTGGAGTCTTTAGTCGAAGCTAAATACCTTCGAGCCATTCCCATGGATCCTTTGACGAAATCGTCAACAACATGGATTGAAATTTATGAGGAGCAGGAGGAAGGCGATGATTCCCCTGCAGGTGTGTATGATATAAAAAGTGGGAGTGAAGAGCTTGCCCGCGACGGGACTCCCTACAAAGATTGGTAGGTTATTATTATGAAACGTCTTTATTTTCAACACATGATTCTGAGTGGAGCCTTAGTCCTAGCATTGGGAGCTTGCTCACACAAGCCCACAAAAGCAATGCAGGCCGATTCTCAAGTAGAAGTTGCCTCTCCACCACTCCAGCAAACGGTGCTACTGCAAGAAGCTCGATCTGAGGCAGGTCATATGCGAGCCGAGCTTGCCAGCTTGAAGATTCTTATGGCCAAACAAGCGGGAGAGCTTCGATCGTTGCGAGAACAATCGCAATCCGTTCATGTTCGTGAAATAGACCAAGGCCAAGAATTGCAAAACATTCGAAGCCAACTCTTGTCAACACAAGCCGAACGTGATCGACTCCAGAAAGAAAAGATGTCATTAGAAAGCCAAGTGGCAAGCATACCCGATACGTCTCAATTAGTATCGGATATTCAAGCCATACGGAGTTCCTTTCAAAATATCATGAACACCATCAAAGACTTAGCATCAGACATCACCTTGATTAAACAAGAAATGCGCATTACCTCGAACAAGGTCAAACCGCAACAGACCAAATTGAACTTGGCTCAGCCAACTCCGGCATTGACCGATCAACAAACGCCAGACGCCAAAGGGCGCATTGTCATTCAGGAGGGGGCGACCTTATGGAAATTAGCCAAGATCTATAAAGTTTCTGTTGACCAATTGCGAGAGTGGAATAACCTTTCTTCTGATCTCATTATGACCGGTCTTCGGTTGAAAGTTGCTGAACCAAGAGAACCAGGTGAAGCCCGGCCCGATCACCTCAAAGCCTCCACACACCCGTCAACGCTCACAACCAAGGAAGAACCCATTGAGGCGACGGTTCAGGAAGCTCCGCACCCGACAATGGGGACTCGTGTAGAACTTCCTTCTGAACCAACACATATTCTTTCAATCGCGAGCCCAAAATCAGATTCACATGAGTCACCCTAGTGTCTAGCTTTCATTACAGAGCCGCTCGTCCGGATGGAACGATCATTGAAACAGACACCGAAGGGGAAACGCCTCGCGCCGTTCGCGCACAGTTAGAAGCACAAGGCCTGTTAGTTCTTGATCTCAGTGGATCAGGGACGCGCCCTAGCCGTTCATTGACCTCTCGACAGCGGCCATTAGCGCTAAGAGACTTTTTGGTGTTTAATCAGGAGTTTCTCGCCTTGGTCAAAGCAGGCTTGCCGATGTTGCGGTGTTTTGATTTGCTCACGGATCGTCTTGCTCCAGGTGGGTTTCAACAGGCCTTGCAATCTGTTCGAGAACGAATTCGCGGCGGCTCATCCATCTCTGAAGCCATGGCCATGCATCCAATCTATTTTCCTGAACTCTATCAAGCCTCTCTGAGGGCTGGGGAACAAGCCGGAAATCTCCCGGAAGTCCTCAAGCGATATATCGACTATTTAAAAATGCTTATTGGAGTTCGGGAAAAAGTGGTCAAAGCCACCATTTACCCAATATTTCTCTTGGGTTTTGGGATACTAGTCACGATCGGGTTATTATTTTTCGTACTCCCATCCTTTGCTGAAGTGTACCAAGAAAGTCGCGTAGAATTACCCTGGGCAACGCAACTCTTACTGGACGTGACCAATTCCGCCAGCCAATGGATCATTGGCCTCTTACTCGTTCTGGGAGTCGCTGGAGTCTGGGTACATTGGTGGAAAAAGACGCCTCAAGGACAATGGCGCATTCATTGGTTGCTTCTCAATGCCCCCATCGTGGGTCCCTTATTTCTGAAGAACCAAGTCATTCGCCTGGTAAGGACCCTTTCAACAATTTTAGGAGGAGGGATTCCTTTATTATCCGCCCTTCAGGTCACCGCCCACTCGATGCCCAACAAAGTGTTTGCCAGAGCTCTGAATTCGGTCATCACTCATGTTCGAGAAGGCACCAGTTTATCTGCCGCCCTCAAAAAAGAGAAATTTCTTCCTAGCCTGACATTGGAAATGATCGAAGTCGGTGAAACCACGGGAGCATTGGAAGCCATGCTCTTTGAAGTGGCAGAGTTTCATGAAGGAGAATTAGATTTTCAGTTATCTCGCATGATGACCTGGATTGAACCGATTTTTATTATTCTCATCGGGGTCATTTTAGGAGGAGTGGTGATTGCCTTGTATCTTCCGATTTTCCAAATGGCCGGAGCCGTGTAACGAGTCACACTGAGCGATAAACCATGACGACACCTGTTAAACGCATGCCCTTTGAAGAGATCTTGGTCAAAAAAGGCCTGATTCTTGAGCGAGAAAAAGAGGCTCTTTTGGAAGCTGCCAAAACCTCTAATCAATCGATTGCGTCTGTTTTATTAGAACGGGGCTCGTTGACGGAGGACTCAGTGGGTCAGATATTAGCTGATCAATATGGGTTATCTTGGAATAGCTTGGAAGAATTCCGTATCCCCACCTTCCTCATGGAATCTATTCCCGTTGAACTGATGCATCGGTATGAATTCGTTCCAATGGAACAGGAAGACGATGTCCTCACCATTGCCATTGCCAAACCCCAAGACCTTCGTATGATTGATGAGTTAGAGCATCAGTTAGGGTATGAGTTGCGTTTAGTCGTTTCATCTCAATCAGCCATTCTTGAAGCCTTAAGTAACAGTGAAGGTAACAGTCAGGTTCTGACACGCATTAAAGCCGAATTGGATCCTGTTCTCATCAAAGAAGATGAAAAAGGTGAGGAAGTCCTTTCGGTCGAACGAATTACGCAAGATCTCAGTCCTGTCGTCAAACTGGTGAACACCATTATTTTAACAGCGCTACAGAAGCATGCCAGTGATATTCATATCGAACCGACAG
>JAOUNC010000287.1 GCA_029881175.1 Nitrospirota bacterium
TCTCCTCCTAGAACGCATTCCAGCCACGCTACATCTCAGCCTCAGCGCCTTGGGCATCGCGCTGATGATTGCCCTGCCACTTGGCCTCCTGGCTGCAACCCGCCAGCATTCACTATTTGATTACGGGGCCATGGGATTTGCCGTATTCGGCATGTCCATCCCTAATTTCTGGATGGGCCCGCTATTGATTCTCGTCGGCGCCTTGTGGCTCGGGTGGTTCCCCGTCAGCGGGATGGAAGGCTGGAACGCCGTCATCCTACCAGCCATCACGCTCGGCACAGGGATGGCGGCCATCCTTGCCAGAATGATTCGAAGCAGCCTCTTAGAGATCTTCGGTGAAGATTTCCTTCGAACCGCTCGCGCCAAAGGACTTTCATCTTTCAATGCCACGTTCATCCATGCACTCCCTAATGCGCTCTTACCTATCCTCACGCTCTTGGGGCTTCAGCTTGGCGGCTTACTGGGAGGCGCAGTCATCACGGAAACCGTGTTTGCCTGGCCCGGCTTAGGGCTCCTCATGATTGAAGCCATCCAACAACGAGATTACCCAGTCGTACAGGCAGCCGTCTTATGCATCAGCATGACCTACATTTTCGTCAATCTCCTGACCGATCTGCTCTACGCCTGGCTGGATCCTCGCATCAATTGGCAGAACCCATCATGATGCGTCTGCGGGTCCCATTGGGCATTATGATGATCTGGGGCATAATGGCTCTCTTGGGTCTGGCGCTTCCGTTAACACCCAATGCCGTTGACCTCACCCACATTCTGGTTGGACCCGGGCAGGATCAATGGCTCGGCTACGATGAACTGGGGCGCCCGATTGCGGACCGCCTCATCATAGGGGCAAAGATTTCATTTCTCGTGTCAATCAGCGTGGTGGCCTTAGGCCTTCTTCTCGGCGGGATCTTGGGACTGCTGAGTGGCTACTTGGGCGGAATGGTCGATCAGATCTTCGTCAGAATTGTCGACATCATGTTGGCTTTCCCTGGCTTGCTCTTAGCGATTGCCTTAGCCGGAGCGCTCGGACCAGGAATTGAGAACGTCGTGTTCGCCTTAGTGATTGTGGGGTGGGTAGGCTACGCACGCCTGACACGTGGGCAAGTGTTAGCCCTCAAGCACGCCGATCACGTCATAGCCGCGCAAGCGATAGGGGCCACGCCCTGGCGTATCATGTGGCAACATCTGCTTCCTCTCGTGACGGCTCCACTGATTATTGAAGCCAGCTTTGGCATAGCTGGCGCCATCATTGCAGAAGCTGGATTGTCTTTTTTGGGATTGGGTGTCCAACCACCCGAAGCTTCATGGGGCAGCATGATTCGTGATGGGACACGCTATATGCTGGTCGCGCCGCATCTGGTGATTATTCCCGGGCTGACGCTCATGGCTGTCGTTCTAGCCGCCAATCTCCTTGGAGACTGGCTCCGCGATTGGCTAGACGTGAAAGAACCACAACACACAAGGTAAGAGAACAGCTCAAAAAATGATTGTCCTTCTCATGAGTATCCTCATTTATAGCAAGACCTTCGATTGAAGGAATTCAACCTGATTCAACACCATCCGCAACTGTTTTCTCGCCCGTTTCCCGACAAGAAATGTCTCGAATAAAACCTGAAAATGAAGAATCTGACCCATTGCTCCACGCATTCAGGGAAAGCTCGATAGGAAACTCCTGACCATTTTTTCGCAATCCATGGAGTGAAACCGTGCCTCCGAGTACATGCGGTTTCCCGGTTGCCTGAAATCGGGCCAAGCCTTTGAGATGAGCCTCCCGATATCGTACTGGCATAATGAGGGTCAGTGACTGCCCGAAAATTTCTTCGGCCGTATAGCCGAACATGGATTCTGCTGCAGGGTTCCAGGACATAATTCGTCCACACTGATTGGCTAACACGATAGCATCCTGGGCCGTCTGAAACACCGCTTGAAAGCGTTGCTCACTTTCCAATAAGGCCGATTGAGCCTGTTTGTTTTTTTTAGCCAGATCCTGAGCCTTACGCGCATGGCGAACGGCTGTCCGAACTTCTGCACGGTTAATCGGTTTATGAAGGCAGTCAAAAGCGCCTTGCTCATCAAGTGGGCCGGTTACAGAATCAAGGTTCGAACAGCCTGTCAAAATAATAATAGGAAGTCCGGGAACCAATTTCACCATTTTATCAAGCACAAACAGCCCATCAATGTCAGGAAGTCGAATATCTAAAAGTACGCAGCCATATGAACAGCCTCTTACTCGTTCCAAGGCATCTGTCCCGTTTGTGGCCACATCAATTTGGTACCCTTCCCCTTCAAGAAGGTCTTGTAACGTCAGCACAATATCGGGTTCGTCATCAACCACTAAAATGGTAGATGAGGGCTTTGGAGAAAAATATTTCACAATACCTTCCCTCCTGGGTGAGGAACATGGTTCACTCGCGCAGGTCAAAACAGTGATGTGCCAAAAAATTCATGATGCATCAATAGAGAAGAAAGCAAACCTTGTACCAGTCTCTTCTGCCTTCAAGAAAACCAAACCATAAGTCCTCGTGATGAATCATTTTTTTCAGAAATTTCAAAAGGACTTAGTCCGTTTTACGCAACAAGTCCTTCCTGACAATGAATGAAATGGTATCTATTTAGATACGGCAAATTATCTAAATAGATACAGACCTGGCTGTTAAGTGCCGAATCTCTCGTGTTCAAATGCCTACTCCAGTCTAGCCTGACCCTGTCGAAGGAACGTTCCATTTATAACATCCATTTACCCTAAAAAACGGCAATTGGGCGCGCAAAAGCCGTGCAAGCTATTGATGTGCCTAGGAAATTTTTACAACTAGGGGTCACCTTACGGGTGATAAGAGATTTTTAAAATTTTCTAGGTGCGTGAAGAGGTTGTGCAGACTTTGGTGATTCAACTACTGCTTTAGGTTGAAGCACTGGGCCAAATACCAAAGAGTTTGTTCGCCAAAAGCTGCCTGCCGAGTAGGCGGGTCGAAGAATTACAAATCGACCAACTGCCGTTTTCAAAATAATTTTGAAGGAATATCCTATATGAAGAAACTGACGAGACCCTGGGCAACCCATTACTATCCGGTAAAAATTCAAATATAACTCAGGGAATCAGACTCGAATATCTAAAGAATTCGAGTCTGACCCCTAAATGTGCGCCCGCCCCGCCCCATTGGAGAGGAGGGAAGGGACTATGTGGGGCTAACTCCCATTAAACCATCAGGAAAGATTAACTAGGCGAATCAGAGGCTTCCTTTTTTTCAATGGGCAACGGGAAGGAGATAATGATCCCGCCCATCACGTCACCAAGCTTGAAGTCACGTTTCCCACTCAAAATATGTCCATTATGACAATTCACGCAAGCCTTTGAGACCGCTCGATCAGCAAAAATGGCTTTAAAGAATCGTTGATCCCCTCTCGTGATGACGCCGCTATAGATCTCATCAGGATCGTCAGCCACCACTTGCAAGCCCGTTTCTTCAAAGACCGTACTCGGACCATTCTCCTCATAAATTGGCCAGAGACTTGCTAGACGATACCTGAGACCTGAGCCACCCATTTCGACCACCCGTCCCGCCATTAAAAGCATTTGTGCCGGGAGCGGTAGCGCCTTTCGTTGCTTCCAGGCTTCGGCGGCCACCACGATGCGCTCTTCCTGTAATCGGTCCACAACATGAGTGGTATATAAGGCCCGATCCGCAGCAATCACCGCATGAATATACTTGGCTACGACTTCCGGAGAAAAACTCACCTCCCCCTTCTCTTCACTCGAAGCGATGGCCAAGCCAACACACCCCCACAACATGACGGCACTCACGAGTAATCCGACAAAGACACGTTTCATGTGCATGACCGCCCCTCCTTTCGCCCGGTTAAGACCAGTGAAAAGACCTCGAACCCGATTGGGTCCGATTCAGTCGATTCCATTTGCTGGAAAATATCCCCACTCCCCCCAAAGCCTCATAAGCCACCCTTGATTCATTCTTCTCCTAGGGAGCCTGTCGGGATTAGGGAATTTGAAGCCGTTTCGACGGAATAATTTCTTGCCCCTCTTCTAATAACTCTAAACCAAACCGGGGATTTTCTTCGATTTCATGGGCACTTCTCCGACCTTCCGGTGCCTGAAAAGTAAATTGTGCGGCTGTCACATGATTGGCTTTAACCGTCACCTCTTGTTCCACAAACGTATTGACGCCTGGATGCCAGGCCGCCAACACATAGTCCCCAGGGGGAATATCCGAAATATGAAATTTCCCATCTTCTTTGGTGATCGAAAAATAAGGATTCTCCGCCACTAAACCCCAGGAAAACATATAAGGATGAAACCCGCATTGCATCACAAACACATTCCGCCCTTTTCGTAGATGAATTCTTTCTATCATCGGCTCACCAGCCATGTATTTTTTCCCAAATATTCCGGCAATGTTCAAGTAAGGATTCATGGG
>JAOUNC010000288.1 GCA_029881175.1 Nitrospirota bacterium
CGTGCGGCAGGCGCGATCAAATCCGGGGGAACAACCCGACGAGCGGCAAAAATGGTCTGCCTGGACCTGGATCACCCAGACATTGAGGAGTTTATTGACTGGAAGGTGATTGAAGAACAAAAAGTAGCGGCCATGGTCACCGGATCAAAAGTCTGCGCACAACATCTCAATAAAATCCTGCAAGCCTGTCATGTGTCCAAACCTGACAACAGCACGCAAATCGAGATCAATCCACGCGAAAACGCCGCCTTACGAGAAGCCATCCAAGCGGCCCGTGAAGTCGCCGTCCCGGAACTCTACATTCAGCGCATGTTTACGTATGCCCAGGAAGGCTTTACCCATTTTGTCTTTCATGAATACGACACCAATTGGGATAGCAAAGCCTATCAAACGGTTTCGGGGCAAAACTCCAATAACAGCATCCGGGTCCCAAATGAATTTTTTGCAGCTCTCAAATCCGGTGGCGATTGGACGTTAACCCGCCGAACGGACGGGTCAACCTATAAAACCATTCCAGCCAAAGATCTCTGGGACCGAATCGCATGGGCGGCTTGGATTTGTGCCGACCCCGGCATTCAATACGATACCACCATTAATGAATGGCATACCTGCCCTCAGGATGGACGAATCAACGCCTCTAATCCCTGCAGTGAATACATGTTTCTGGATGACACCGCCTGCAACCTGGCTTCACTGAACTTAGGACGATTTCTCACGCCTGAAGGCCAATTCGATATCGACGGATTTCGCCATGGCGTCCGATTGTGGACGATTGTCCTAGAAATAAGTGTATTGATGGCTGGATTCCCCAGCCAAGCCATTGCTGAGAAGAGTTTTTCCTTCCGCACGCTTGGATTGGGCTATGCCAACCTCGGCTCAATACTCATGAAGCTGGGGATTCCTTACGATTCCCCACAAGCCCTTGCCTGGTGCGGGGCGATTACTGCGCTCATGACCGGTGAGTCTTATGCCACCTCAGCAGAAATGGCTAAGGAATTAGGGCCGTTCAACGCCTATTCCCGCAATGCGGAATCCATGCTCCGCGTCATGCGCAATCATCAACGAGCCACTCACCATGCTTCACCAGAAAATTACGAAGGACTCACCATCCCACCCTTGGGCATTCAAGCCGATCACTGCCCTCAATCCTTGCTCAATGCGGCACAACAAGCTTGGGATCGAGCGATAGAGCTTGGTGAACAATATGGGTATCGCAATGCCCAATCGACTGTCATCGCACCAACCGGCACAATTGGGTTGGTCATGGATTGTGACACCACCGGCATTGAACCAGACTTTGCGTTGGTGAAATTCAAAAAACTCGCCGGTGGCGGATACTTTAAGATTATTAACCAAAGTTTACCACCCGCCTTGCGCAATCTCGGCTATAGCCCATCGGAAATTCAAGATATTATCACCTATGCCACCGGCACTCGTACGTTAAGACAAGCCCCCTTCATTAATCATGAGTCCCTACAGGCGAAAGGATTTGATCGAACCATTCTTGAACGCATCGAAGCCACATTGGATGGAGCGTTTGACATTCAGTTTGTCTTCAATAAATGGACGCTCGGCGAAGAGTTCTGCCTGGAGAAATTAGGGCTGACGGATGAACAACTCCAAAGCCCACAGTTGAATATCCTTCAACTCATTGGTTTCACCCAAGAAGAAATATTGGCGGCAACGGATTTCTGTTGCGGCACCATGACCGTGGAAGGCGCTCCACATCTCAAGCCGGAGCACCTCCCTATTTTTGACTGTGCGAACCGGTGCGGACGTGTCGGCCAGCGCTTTATCCTTCCCGCAGCCCATATTCGCATGATGGCGGCAGCACAACCGTTCATCAGCGGTGCGATCAGCAAGACCATCAATATGCCTGCCGATGCTTCGGTGGAGTCAGTCAAAGAAGCCTACATGACATCATGGACCTCCATGCTCAAGGCCGTCGCGTTGTATCGAGATGGTTCCAAGCTCAGCCAACCATTGAATACGACGAATACGACTAGCGATTGGGACACAACCGACGCACAATCTGAGCAAATTCAAACCGTTGCCAAACAAGCCGCCTCTCGCGTATTGGTTCGGTATCTCGCCAAACGTCGCCCCCTTCCGACACGCCGTGGCGGGTACACGCAAAAAGCCATCGTGGGAGGACATAAGATTTACTTACGAACAGGTGAATACGAAGACGGCACCATCGGGGAAATTTTCCTGGACATGCATAAAGAAGGCGCAGCGTTTCGCAGTCTGATGAACTGTTTCGCCATTGCCATCTCCCTAGGTCTGCAACATGGTGTTCCCTTGGAAGAGTTTGTGGATGCCTTCCTTTTCACGCGTTTCGAGCCCAATGGTCCGGTAAAGCTCAATTCGCATATTAAAATGTCTACGTCGATCATTGATTATATTTTCAGAGAAATGGCCATCACCTATCTTGGAAGACATGACCTGGAACAAGTCGCCCCGGAAGACCTTCGTGTCGATGCGCTCAAAAAACAAACTGACACCGAGGAAGAGGACAAAGAGGGCTTAGTTGATCCTCGTTCACTCAGTTCGACATCCATCAGCCCTGAAGTCTTTCCCTCTCGCCGATCCTCTGGCAATGGCGTGGGGAAAAATGGTGAACATGGAAATGTCTCACGAAAAGTTGAAATGCAACGCGAAACCGTGACCATCACGGAAGTGCAGGAAGCCCGGCAAAAAGGATATGAAGGCGATCCCTGTCAGGAATGCAAGCAATTCAAGATGGTCCGCAATGGCATGTGCCTCAAGTGCGACAACTGCGGCGCCACAAACGGATGCTCTTAAGCGAAAACTTCAATTCCCCCAAGTAAGGAGAAGCACCGTGATAGAGACAGATCCCATCAACCGATCAGTGGTTGCGAAGGATTGGCATGCCCGAGGATTTTCTTGCGGTCTGTGGATTGACCATTCTGGACGAGAATGGACGTGCCACCCTTCCCAAACAGACGAATTGTTTATGCTCATGTCGGGAGAATTAGAACTAGAGATGGAAGGGCAGCCTATTCAGCCTTCCATTGGAGAAGAAATTCGGATTCCTGCTGGCGTCTCTCATACCATCCGAAACCCTGGAGGCACAACGGCCCGCTGGCTCTATGGCCAACAACGTAACGCCCCTGCCTTAGAGGAAAACCCTGCTATGTTTCAGCAAAGAACTCAGAATCCTGAGGGTAGGAGAAAAAGGGGGAGCATCCGAAGAGAGCCTGTCATCGAAACACTGAAGGAAGTCTGAAGCCACCATTCTCACCCTCACGTTACTTGTCTCCGCCGACTTCTTCCTTTGTCCCATCCTTGGCACATCGAAATCCGGTCGTCAGGTCTTGAAAATCCACTTCCGCTTTTGAACGAGCCGTCACACGCAAGTTGACCGGTTGATCCTCCCAGGATCCCCCCCGTAAGACTTTAAAATTTCCTTCAGAAGGTCCCTGTGGATTTTTCTTGGGGCTCTCCTCGTAATAATGCCTGCCGTACCAATCATTCACCCACTCAGCCGCATTACCAGCCATATGATACAACCCATAGGCACTTTTCCCACCTTCTTTCAGGCCATGACGAATACTCATGCCCTTGGTCCCGCTAGTGACCGGAGACAGGGTAATAGGATAACTGACCCACCCTGTTGTCCCCTGATTATAATTGGCAATATCCACAAAGGGTTGCATGTGTCCCCAGGGATATCGCCGCCCATCTGTTCCACGTGCGGCTTTTTCCCATTCAGCTTCGGTGGGTAAGCGTTTTCCAACCCATTCGCAATATTGCTTGGCATTCTTCCAAGTAATACCAACTGCAGGACGGTCACCGATTTTCCCTGTCGCCGCGCCGTCATCCCATAACGGTGGAGGTTCAATACTGTAATCATGATCCAAAATTTTTTGATATTCAGCCATGGTGACCTCGTAGCGATCAATGAGGTAGGCCTTCAACCACACCGTATGTTCGGGACGTTCATTTTTAGACCCCTCGTTATCCCCCATCGTGAATTCCCCTTCGGGAATGAGGACCATGCTTCCGGGAGGACCATCGGCCGGCCCTTCATCTACCTTGCCAGATTCGGAATATTTCCAATCCTCGGCTGCAGGTGAAATACCTGTCAGCCCCAATACACACACCACCATCATCACGCTACTTAAGAAACCTGGATTCATAAGACCCTCACATGACTGAGATGAAAGAACAATCCGCTCGTGTCTCCTCACCATATCGAAAGCAGTCGGGCATTGGAAGAGCAGGGGACGAATCCCCTTGTTCGATGCATTCACTCCAAAAAGACAAAAGCCGCTGAAGTCTCCTTCAGCGGCTTCAATCATGGCGTCCCCAGCGGGATTTGAACCCGCGTTGCCGCCTTGAAAGGGCGGCGTCCTAGGCCAGGCTAGACGATAGGGACGTACGAGACACTATGGTCAAAA
>JAOUNC010000289.1 GCA_029881175.1 Nitrospirota bacterium
CATAAGTCCCCCCGAATTCCCTTGGAAGGGGTGCGTATGGCCAAGTACCGGATGCATTATGATTGCACAAAAGCCCTGCAGGAGCTTGATCTTCCGCAGACACCCATAGAAACCGCTCTTAAGAAAACGGTGCAGTGGTTTCGTCAGTACGGATATATCTAACTAAATTTCTGTACGACGCCACTCTCTTCAAAAAAAATTACACGTTAGAATTTTTTTCCTCCTTGCGAATACCGTCATTCTTCGTCCTTATGTGTTTGTTTTTCTGGCAGATGCATTATATGCCGCTCGAGAATTATTAGGCTGGAAGAGAGCATGTCGATTATCTGGTTTCACCTGGGCTGTTGCTTTTTTTTCTGAGTTTTTATCGACATGGATTGAGATTCCCTTTGGGGGCTATGTCTATGCCGGCTCGACCGAGGGTCAGGAGCTCTACATATTTAACATTCCCTTTATGGATCCGCTCTCTTTTCCTTTCTCCTCTTTGCTAGCTACTGTGTGGCGCTTGTCTTTGGGCTCCCACATGCGAAAATAGATGAACGCCAGAGGTGGCTATTTGATGCTGCTCTGCGGGCCTCCTGGCTGGTCGCCGGATTGACAGTGGTCTTGTTTACGTTTTCCGATTTCATTATTGATCTGCTTGCCTTGCAAGGTGAGCGATAGTTTCTGCGCAAAATTTACGGCTACCCCCAGGAGGCGCTATGTTTTGGTGTTCCCCTCGGGAATTTTGCGGGATGGGCTGTCGGCATTCCTCTCTCTTCTGGGCTACTGTTGGTTGGAACGGGGCTCTTATGCGCCAGACCCCAATCCCCGGTTTTTAAAACTTTTTAATATGAAAACACTAAAGGGAAGCAGACAAAATGCTGGTTTATGAGTTATATCTGACGATTCATGGTTTGATAAATTTCATGCATATGAAGGCCCTATGAGTTTTTGGCCAATAAATTTATTACCTCTTGAATCCTCTCTCTTTTTGCTCACAGCCTTCTCTTTGGCAGCCTGGCTCTACCTCTTGTTTGGGCATGGCCGCTTCTGGTATGCCGATCAGCGACTCGGTAGGGATAGGCCAATTTCTCCCAAGACCACGCAATGGCCTACTGTCGTCGTAGTGGTTCCCGCTAGGAATGAAGCGGATGTCATCGAAAGAACGCTGCGTTCCCTCTTAGAGCAAGACTACCAAGGTGAATTCCACGTTGTGATGGTGGATGATCAAAGTGATGACCGTACCGGCGACATTGCACGACAGCTTGCTATCGAACATTCAGGGGGAGCGCACCTCACTGTGGAAGAAGCCGAAGATCGGCCCTCTGGCTGGCTGGGAAAGGTGTGGGCCCTCCACACCGGATTACAGTATGCTGAGAATCATTGGCCTGATGCAGCGTATCGATATTTGACAGATGCTGACATTGAGCATAGCCGGGGAAATCTGCGTGAGCTGGTTTCCAAAGCCGAATTCGAGGGGCTTGATCTTGTGTCGCTCATGGTCAGATTGCACTGTGAAAACGCCTGGGAGAAGCTGCTGATTCCAGCATTTGTCTATTTCTTTCAGCAGGTATATCCCTTTCCACTCATCAATAATCCCGACTCACCTGTCGGAGGTGCAGCTGGGGGCTGTATCCTCGTGAGGAATCGCGCGCTGAAACAGGCAGGAGGGATAGCAGCCATTCGCGGAGAGGTCATTGATGATTGTGCCTTAGGGTTAAAGATCAAGCGGGTAGGAAAGATCTGGGTAGGTCTTACAGATTCCGAGCACAGCATTCGCAACTACGTAGGGCTTGCTGACATCTGGAAAATGGTGGCACGGACCGCTTACACGCAACTGAGATATTCTCCTTTGATCCTGGTGGGCACTATCATCGGTCTGGCCATTGTCTCTCTGTTACCACCACTTGTCACCTTGTCTTTGCCCCTTAATGGAAGTTCTCTGGCGGGAGGGCTGGCGGTATTTGCTTGGTTCATCATGATGTATACCTTTCAACCCACCTTGCGTATATACGCATTGGCTCCAACCTATGTTGCCTGTAGCGGCCTTGCTCTATCTGGGCATGACGGTAGACTCAGCTTGGCGACATTGGTTGAAGGTCTGGGGACAATGGGAAGGACGGACGGGAATTGGCTTTACTGATGATTGAGCCTTGGCCGGCGAAATGGACCTCTTCCCAAAGAGGTCTTTGCTCCTATTGGTGGTTGTGGCTTGAGGCCACCACCACAGGATCGGTATGATAGATGATATGAAGGGATTTCTAATTCGATGTGGAATCACGGGGTTCGCAGTGTTGTTAGCGAGCCAAATCATTCCAGGCATTGAAATTCTCAGTTTTGGGTCAGGTGTGGCTGCAGTGGTGATTCTGGCGTTTTTGAACGCCATTCTTCGTCCCATCCTTTATCTGCTCTCGGTGCCCTTTATTTTGGTGACGTTGGGTTTTTTCATGGTGCTGATCAATGCCTTTTTACTCTATCTGGTAAGTGGGATTGTGAAGGGCTTCCTCGTCTCAGGGTTTTGGCCGGCGGTTGGAGGTGCTATTCTTATTAGCATTGTGAGCGGCATTCTCAATCTGTGGATTTCAGAACAAGGGCGTATTGAAATAGTCACCCGTTCACAAACGGGGCGAAAAATTCGGCATATTAATTAAAGTAGGCCCCGGACCCTGCCCCGCCTAAAAGCCTTCTAAAAGTCAGCAATAATTTGAGGGGGTTAGTGTAAAGGGGGCGAACCTATTCCTTCAATTTCAAGAGAAAAAAATTATGGTGAAAGAGAGGAATCCCATACATGGCCAACCGACTTGAATCGACCGTGACCAGTAAACAGCAAAGTACCCTCCAAAAAATTCTGACTTCTGCTGTGAATGAGGTTGGCATGGAGGCGGCCTTGGTGGCCATTATGACGAATGAGGGGGGGCCACTTATCGAGCAAGTCTCCCGAGGGTTTTCGCCGAGAGAAATTCGAGCGATTCTCCGGGCCTTGTCGTTGGAAGAATTGAAAAGTGTCAGTCCGAGAAATGCGACGGGAGAGAACGAGTTAAATAATGTTCTTCGCATACGAATGGTGACACCCGGGAGTAAGGTGGCCCTCGCCATTCCATTGAAATTTGGCGCGCGCGTCTATGGGACGTTGGTGTTGGCCAGGCGAGAAAATGTGGCGTTAACGAAGCGGGAAAAAACGACACTTTCGACGAATGTGAATTTCATTACGGGAGAGTTAAAGAAAGCGGGGCTCTTTGGGTCCTCGGTGATTTTAGGGAACCCCGTTGTGGGCAATGAACCGCTGGCCATTCCTGTCAGCGAAGTCCCTGTCGATGTAGCCCGAACGTATACGAATGCGGATGTGCAAGAGCGTATTGCCAATATTTTATCGGAAGGCAATGAAGAGGTATCCTTTGACCGTGGATGGGTGACAATTTATGACCCACTGGCGGCTTCCTTGGAAGTCTTAGGCGTCCATGGCACTCAAAAACGTGACCTGAGTCCTGGGCAACAACTTTCTTTGGATGATTCCGCCTCAGGCTGGTCTGTTCGTCATCGAAAGGCCAGAAGTGATAATAATTTGGCGTCGACCCAAGGGCGATTTCATGATTACAAGCAATTGTATAAGGATAAATTTGTGTCCACGATTGTTGTGCCGTTTTTTGTTCGTGGACGAGTGGCAGGCACCTTAACCCTGGCCTCAAAAAATCCCAACCAATTTGACCACAATAGCGGTGATCTGAAGAATCTTGAAGCGGTAACCGCCAAACTGTTGGAATTATTTGAAGATCCTTCGTGTCGTCTCTCGGTCTTGGATCCGACTCCTGTTCAACCAGAGCAGCCAGCCGTCAAAGGACAGCCGCTTCCTGTGCCCCCTGAAGGCGATGTACGAAAAGAGGAGCGGAGAGCTGCGCTTCACGAGGTGAGCTCGTTTCTCGCCACGGAAATTCGTGAGCCCATCGGGTTTATTCGTGCCCAGTTAGAAGAAATTACGACGGACGCAGAACTGGATTTTGATTCGCAGACCCGTGTGGAAAATGCCATGCGGGATATGATTCGGATGGAAACGATCCTGAATGAGATTCTGGATTTTGCCAAACCGTTGGAACTGGATCGAAAAATGTGCCGGGTCCAGGATTTATTAGATGAAGCCTTTTCCCTGGTGTCCACGGATTTGCGAGTGAATCGCATTGAGGTGGCGAAAAAGATTCCAGCTCGTTTAGCTCAAGTTCGGTGGGACGAAGCGAAAATGCAGCATGTTTTTCTCTGTATTTTCAAGAATGCTATTGAAGCGATGTCTCCCGGAGGTCATTTGCGCGTTGAAGTGATGCTAACTCGAGCACGAAAACCTGAGCTCCAAATCGTGATTGCGAATGATGGGGTGCCAATTCCTGAAGAGCTTGTGGATAAAGTTTTCGAACCCTATTTCACGACTAAACGC
>JAOUNC010000290.1 GCA_029881175.1 Nitrospirota bacterium
GAAGAAACGGCCTTTGTGGCCGGGCTAATCTTTTAATTTTGGGGATAAGTTCTTCGCGAACACGTTGCATGGCGAGCGCCACACTACCCAGATTGCCTGGCTTCGTCACATAGTCATTGGCCCCACGAGACAGCGCCTCCAAAGTTTCCTTGGCGGCGTGTTGGCTTAGCGTGCTAAACATAATGATCGGGAGTTTGGGATGAGTTTTCCGAATTTCTGTGACAGCCGTCAATCCGTCCATTTCTGGCATTTCAATATCCATCGTCACGACATCAGGGGGTGTGTGCTCAAGCTTGGAGAGAGCAATTTTCCCGGTGGCTGCCGAACCCACGACTTCAATGTCTGGATCTTTCGATAATTCATCCGTCAGGAGGCGTCGGATCACCACAGAAACATCGACAATCAGGACACGAATTTTTGGCATCAACAATTCCTCAACAAATGAAAAGTTAGGAGTGAGGAGAAAGGAGAGCAATGACAGAAAAAATAAAAAAGCAGTCTTTCAGAATTTCCTTCACTTTTGATCCTAACTATTTACTCCTTACTCCTCACTATTTTATTCCGAGAATTTTCAGCTTTTCTTGAATAACATCTTTGGTAAAGGGTTTCATCACATATTCATTGGCCCCGGCGGCCAAAGCCTTACCCATTTGAGACGATTCCGTCTCAGTCGTCACCATCATCAGAGGCAATTGGCGATAAATCGGATTGGCGCGGACCGCACGAACAAAGTCCAACCCATTCATCTCAGGCATATTCCAATCCACTAACACAATGTCCGGTTTCTCCATTGATTTCAACTTCTCCAACCCTTCTTTGCCATTGGCAGCCTCTTCAACCGTTCCACCCACAGATTGCAAAATCTGCTTTAAAATTATCCGCATAGCTCTTGAATCTTCAAGCACTAATGCACGCATATCATCCCTCCTTTGATGGTCAGTCCGAAGTCACGAGAAATAATTTCATTCGTGAGGCGTGAAGCGTGAGGGAGGGGAAACAGATCACCTCACGAATTACGCCTTACTCTAACTTTTCAATCCTCACGTTTTCCGCCTCACGTCTTTTCCGCCTCACGCCTCACGTTCATCCTAGGCCAAGGTCGCCACGACTTTTTGCAAGTCTGCCGCCATTCTGGCCAATTCAGATGACGCCCGCTGTGTCTGTGTGGCCCCCTCCGTCGTTCCTCTCGCGGCATCAGCCACACTCACGATATTTCCGGCAATTTCCATACTGCCTTTCGATGCCTCGGTCACATTCCGCGCCATTTCATTCGTGGTCACAGTCTGCTCTTCTACTGCACTGGCAATTGTATTCATATAATCATCAACTTGCTTAATAATGGTCGTGATTTGCGAAATCGCCTCCACTGAGCCTTTGGTATCACCTTGAATAGTTTCGATCATGCGACTGATACTTTCAGTCGCCTTGGTGGTTTGCTTTGCCAATTCTTTGACTTCATTGGCGACAACGGCGAACCCTTTACCCGCTTCACCGGCTCGAGCCGCCTCGATGGTGGCATTCAAAGCCAAGAGATTTGTCTGTTGGGCAATCGAATTAATCACCTTGATGATGCTGCCGATTTCAGCACTGCTTTTTCCGAGTTTCGCCACCATCTCATTGGTGGTTGCTGCTACGCTCACAGCTTCCGCGGCTACTTTGGCAGCATCGATCGTATTCTTGGCGATCTCTTTAATACTGGCCGTCATCTCTTCGGAACCGGTAGAGACAGATTGCACATTCGTGCTGACTTCTTCAGCGGCGGCCGCTACCATATTGGCTTGGCAAGAAGTTTCTTCAGCAGTTGAGCCCATCGTATTACTCACAGACATGAGTTCTTCGGAGGCAGCGGCTAAATTGGAGCCAATTTGGGCGATTTCTTCAACACCTTCTTGCAGCTTCCGTTGCTGTTGCTTTTCCCGTTCCGCTAACTCTTTAATTTGCCGTTCTTGTTCCAGCTTGTTGGTAATCACATCCCATGTCGCCATGGCTCCCAAATAGACCTTCGCGTCATCAAAGATGGGACTAACTAAAAGATCTAATGTTTCCCCCGCCAATTCGATAATTGCCCGATACGGCAGGTTTTTCGGGTCTGACAGCAATTTTCGTTGATGTTGCGGGTTCTTATGAAAGACATCGATACATGTCCCGATTATGTCGTCAACTTTCACGGGCAACAGGTGTTCTAACGTCTTTAACGTTTTCGTTGACGCAGGATTCATGTACCGGAGTACCAAATCCAGATCCACAAACATGACATTAATGGGTGCATTTTCCATCATGTTTTGGATCCGAGCCGCTTCTAATTCCAGTTTCTTTGCGGCAGTGATGTCCATGGCAATTTTGACCACCTTGAGGGGCTTGCCAGCGGGATCCAGAATGGGATTATACGAAGCCTGAAGCCACACTTCTTTTCCCCCTTTTTTCAGACGGCGATAGGACCCCGCATCGAATTCGCCGCGATTCATTTTGGCCCAGAACGCTCCGTACTCCGGACCAACCACATACGCGGGATCACAAAACATCCGATGATGCTGCCCCTGAACTTCAGCGAGGCTATAGCCCAAGATCTGTAAGAAATTCTCATTGGCCGTGATGACGGTCCCATCCAAAGCAAACTCAATAACCGCCTGAAACTTATTGATGGCAGCCACTTTGCCTTCTAAATCCATAAGGTTTGTTGGAGCGTCTAATGTGGCTGCCCCACCTTTACGGCGTATTCCATTCTGTCCCATACGTGACTCCTTCTGCTTTTTCTTGGTTTTTGGTGGTGAAGTTGATTTCGTAAGTTCTGTGCGTATAGAGGGTTCTGTGTTGACAATATCGGTGGCCAATGACCCCACGGCCTGCATGATCATGTCAATAGGCTCCTGGGGTACCCCAAGAGATTCCAACGTGGCATCCAAATGCTGGGCCACGCGATCAAAATGCTGTTGCTGGATCCCCATCTGTTCATGCACGGTCTTCATATCCGGCCCGCGATAGACCTCTGGGCCTCCCAACGCTTGACTGAAAAATGCCATTTGTTGGCGCTTCAAGATGTCCAACTCCACCCCAACAAAAAATGGCTGCAGGAGTGGGTCCACTAAGACACGCGCATAAAACGCCTCGACCGTCGCAGTGATGGCCGCTTCCCCACCTATTTGTTCATAGATCGATACCGTCAGTTCGGTTTCACCCATTTCCACCGTCTCCATTCCTCAAGAACAAGTCATGGATCTTCCTGATTATTTTTATCAGTTGTGATTACCCGCCTTTGAATTCCGGCACTAGCACGACCTTGGGCATATCCAAAAGTAACAATAAGTGCCCATCCAATTTATGCACGCCGGCAATAAGCTCTCTGGCAACCCCTTTCATCGTAGGTGGAGGAGGCTCAAAGGTGTCCCCTGAAACCTCCAACACATCGCCAATATCATCCACCAGCAAACTCACAAGCCCGTGATCCGTCCGTACCACCACATTCATGGGCGGGATCCCCTCTTCACGGTCGTCCAATTCCAATCGTCGCCGCAAATCAATCGCTGTCACAATTTGGCCTCGTAGATTAATCAATCCGCTCACGACCCGTGAGGCCAAGGGGACCAGCGTCACCGGTTGGAATTTAATGACTTCCTGCACATCCAGAACATTGACCCCAAAAAACAACTCATCCAAAAAAAATGTGCAATATTGCTTCGGATCACTCATGCGTTACACTCCTATTAGTTCCTCAACAGGCTCCTCGGCCGAAAGTCCCGCATAATCCAGGATAAGTTGTTGAACGTCTAAAACATCAGTCACACGTTCCTGGATAACCGCCGAGCACAAAATCTCAGGCTTAATGGATACATGTTTCCCCTGAAGAAACTCATCCACAATATCCACGATTCGTTTCACGATTAATCCAATGCGCCGTTGGCCATGAGAAATGACGACCATTTGGAGCGCCTCGGTCATATCGCCATCTGAAGACCCCGTCGGGCAGAGCACCTGAGAGAGACGGATTATGGGAAGAATTTCTCCACGATATTGAATCACCTTTTTCCCGCTGGCTTCTTCTAAGGAAGAAGGTTGTATTTCTTCCAACCGGGCAACCATTTTCAACGGTATCGCTACCTGTCCGGACTCACCAACTTTGACAATCAGAAGCATTTCCCGATGACCTTTTGAATCGTGACCTTTATCGAGAGAATCAATTCGGGCTCCCTCGGACTGTTGAATCGTCATTTCCGCACGATTCGCTAAACCCAGAACATCCAAAATAAGGGCAACTCGTCCATCCCCCATAATCGTCGCTCCGGCAAACACCGGAACGCCTTTCAATTGTTTACTCAGGGGTTTCACCACAATTTCTTCCATATCATTAATTTCATCGACGACCAATCCAAAGCGTTGGCCCTCGGCCTTCAACACCACAATATTCAC
>JAOUNC010000291.1 GCA_029881175.1 Nitrospirota bacterium
GGGCGAGTAACTTTCAGTGCCCGGTGATGTATGCCTCGTTTTTTCATGAGGAGTTGGTGACCGTGAGAAGCTTGATGTCGGATGCCCCCACCCTGGCGTTGATCGAGGGTGCACCGGTCCAGCCCACAGCTTTTGTCATCGACGCCCAAGCAACGCATGCAGGATTGGCGCTAGATTGTGTGACGCCTACTCTTGTACAGGCGCTCCAGGCGAAAGGCATCAAGGTGTTCGTCTATACGGTTGACGAGCCTGAAGATATTGCACGAATGAAGCGTCTAAGCGTCGATGGCATTATTTCCAACTTCCCTGATCGGATCTAATTAGCCCATCAACAATGAGATTTGGTCATTCATTGAGTGGATGAACTCTTCGGAATTCAGGGAGTTTACAATCGGTCGGTCATCCTGAGCCCGTGGCGAAGGATCTGTGTCCAGGTCGACGATTCCACGGCTCAGCCAGATCGATCGGTCCCCTCAGGATGACACGTGAAAGCCAGCCACACCGTGTCATGCGCGACAATTGTTATTGGGCATTGATCTGTTCCCGTCATGCCCGAATGTAATCATCTGGCATCCATCTTTAAAAACTTCGGATGGATTTACTCTCAATACTGGTGGAAATGACGAGGACGTGAATGGATCGCCCCTGACGTCTTGCGGGGGGACGAAAAAAAGAGGACGGCGATAGCTCAGAATCCTTCAAGCATGATCTGACCGATCAAGTGCAAGATTGTAGCGTTCTTCAATGTCAACTTTTCCCAATAGGCATAAGCCGGATGAGCTGATACTCTGATTGTGTATGAGGGAAAGCCAGCCGGTCATCGATCTGATTCGGGAAGCATTCAGGGAGACTTCGCATCCTGGTGATGCCTTTCTTGTGGGAAGCCGTGAGGGCTGCGAGCCGTCTGAGGTTATTGCGCCATTTTTTGGTGTGGCCGATTGGTCCCAGGTTGCGGCAGAAGTTCTTGATGCGAATTCCGAGGCTCTCAGCTTTTTTTCGGAGGGCGGCTTTCGGTTTTTCCTTCCTGCCTATTTGATTGCAGATCTTGAAGGTCAGTTGCAAACCGCAGATCCTCTTTTCCATCTGACGGGAGGGTTTTCCGATGCGGTGGTGCGCTTGCCGACTAAAGCGCGAGTATATGAAAAGACCATTGGGAAGTCAGCATTGTTGAATCCCAGGCGTTACGGAGCCATGACGTTTTATGATTATGCTCGATATCGCTTATCGATTTTCACGTGTGAGGAGGCGGAAGCCATTTTGGCATACTTAGAGTATCGCCGGGATTCTGACTCTGATGGAATCGAGACGTTCAGTATTACGGCCGCATTGGATGGTTTTTGGCGGAAACGGGCAGCCATGGCTCCACATACTTCTGCTTTACGAAAGCATCTTGAGGATGAAGTTGCCTATCTCCGAGATCTGCAAGGCTAGGAACCTCGCTTTTTCAGTGGGAAGCCTGATTCCCTCCTTTCTCTACCCGGGAATCACAAAATTGTAATGTCCGACTAACTCACCTGCCATTTTTCCTGATGGATCGGGTGCGTAGTCGACAATGACGCGCTCCTGTTCTTCCGGAGTGAGTCCGGCATCCAGGATCACGACATCCTTCGGTAGCAATTCCTGATTCAGAGCGTTATTGGGTATGTGGTCTCCTCTGAAGTAGAGTTGTGTGACAAACGTTGGCGTTTTCGGAGAGAGGATTTTGAAATGCAGGTGGGACGGCCGAAAGAGTCCGGATTTGAGATCAATGGGATAAAAACCTGGCACGATAGTTTTAAACCAATACTCGCCTTGTTGGTTTGTGACGGCCTTCCCCCAATATTGAAAATGGGGATCATGGGTGCGGTGAATGATTTTTCCGGTTTTTGGATGAGGGAAACTGTGCGTCCCTTCGTCCCCTTTATGGTTGTATCGGCCTGAGGCAGAGGCGCTCCACATGATGAGGGTCGTATCGGGTATCGGCTGACCAGATTTCTCATCGAGAATTTTGCCGCTGAGATAAATCATTTGCCCCTGTGCTTTCCCCTTGAGGCCTTTCACAAATGTCAGATCCTGATCGTTGGCCTGACTGATGGGGAGATTTGGATCAGGGTTTTCACGAATGCTATTTACTTCATCTCCGTCATCCGGAAAAAATGGACCTAAGGCCTGCCTGGGTGTTGGTTTGGTGAGGAGTGCGGCTAAACTGCGAGAGGACATGAGTCCACCGAACGTCAAGCCTAGAATTCCCAATCCACTTTTCAGTAAGGCTCTTCTCGACCAGAATGTAGCATGGGTATTCTTCATCGATGTTCTCCTCGTCGGGTTATGGGTGACATTCGCACGGTGGTCTTTAATGTTTTAAGGTCTATGTTGAATGTTTGTTGTCAGCAATATCTCTGCGTGAATAGGAATGTCATGATTCCAGGATTTCCCTAAACGGCTTCTCGTGTTCCCAGACAGATTGTCTTGTGGTTAGACAAATAATTCTGATGCGCATGGCGTTGATTCATTGAATGATTTTTCAAGTGTGGCATGTTATCTCTCGAACAAAATTTCTTTGTAGCGCCAATGGTTGACGGTCGGTCTGCCAAGAAGGAGAAAAGAGATAGCATAATATCAATGGGTTACCTCTGCAAGGATAGGTCCGAGTAGGAAGCAATAACTGGCACATCCCTTGCTCGTCTATAGAGTCTAATAGCCGCCTCAGTAGACGATGGCAGGGTGATTACTCACAAAGGGGGATGACATGTCGCGATCAAAGATGAGTGTTCTTGGATTGGTGTGTGCAGGTGTTTCCTTGTTAGCTTTGAGTGGAGTTCCGGCATTTGCTGCTGAAGAGCCAAGCGATCCCAGTGAAATTGGAACAATGGGTCAGGTGCTCTTAGGGGCTATCACCTCCATTGATGGAGAGAACTATCAGATTCGAGATGAGAATGGTGCGACGATGCCGTATCATGTGTCGAAAGAGACGATTTTAAATGGTTCAGATTTCAAGGCTGGTGATCATGTGATCGGGTCCGTGACGCCAGAAGGCCATGTTCTTGCCCTGACGAAGCGATTCACTGCAAAGGTGGGTGCGTAACGACAGCTGTAGACTCGAACATTCTTGAGAATTTGGGGAGTCGAATCGGAGACCTGCATGGGCGGACTCCGGTTCGGCTCTTTTTTTTCCAGGAACCGGATGGCCATCACTTTACTCGGGTTTGGTGTCTGGGCTATCAATGAGATATTGTGGACAGGTTGCGCCTTGTGTTTCCAATTGTTTGTAGTGGCAGGGAGGAATATCTTCTTTGAGCCGCCGGAGAAGTCGGAGCACTTTCATGTTGGGTGGAATGTCGCAGATCCAGACATGGATGCCTGTTTCGAGCTCATCAAAATGCTTTTTCACTTGAAAGCCTGGGTGTTCCATGAAATACGCGGAAAGGAAACCTGTGATTCCCTGAACGACCCATGGGTGTTCTTTGAGATATCGGTAGCTCACTCGAATTTCCGCAATATGCGTCATCGAAATATATTCCTGAGGTATAGGTGAAGGGAGCGGCGGCTTGCTGTAGGACAAGTCACGAATTCTTTGAATATTCTATGGCATCTTACCTGCCCGATACGGGAAAAGAAATGTAAGGGGTAAATTACTTATGAGTGAGCGTGATTTTTGCAAAATTTGTGAGAAGGCTTGGCCGCCGCCAGATCATTGGATTGGCGATCTTGGGCTGACCATGGCGTATTTGTTTGAGGATCAGTTCTTCTCAGGTTGGACCGTCCTCATTCTTCAAGACCATCGCACTGAATTGTTTCAATTGACTCGAAATGAACGTGAGTTGGTGATAGAAGATGTGAATCGAGTCGGGGAGGCCATGACGAAAATTTTTGATGTCAGAAAAATCAACTCCGAACTGTTAGGCAATCAGGTTCCGCATATTCATTGGCATGTCATTCCCAGGTTGAGGACCGACCCCGATCCTTTACAGCCAGTGTGGTGTGTGGCCCATGAACCTGTCCGCCTGACGGACATTCTCCTTTCGGAACGTATCCTCCAGCTTCGCTTGGCGTTGGGACTGTCCTCCGCCTCTCCGAGAGTTTCCTGAAATCATTTCCTCACAACGATTTTTTTCAATTTTTCCAAAAAAGGCCGGGTGCCCACAATGGTGAGCCTCCCGGCCTCAGGTCGATCATCAAGAATTAATCGTGGTCGTGCCCTTTGCCATGCTTGCCTTTTTCATGGCCTTTGCCATTTTTATGCTTTCCTTTATATTCTTTCATCTTTTCCTGCCGTTCCTCTTGTAGTTCCTACCACTCCTTTTGTTGTTCCGGCGTCAATTCGGCTTCAATTTTCCCCATGGCCTGTTGACGCATTTCCTTCATTTGAGCATGGAGTGCTTCCATTTTTTCATGTTTGTCTTGAAGAATGGGGAAAATCTTG
>JAOUNC010000292.1 GCA_029881175.1 Nitrospirota bacterium
AAAAACTCCGACAGACCGGCCGGTATACAGGTGTGGTTCTTGGAGGGGATTTCAACTTTGAACCACAATCCCGCGAGAATCAGAAGGTGGCACGGTTGGGGTTCAAGGACACTCATGAATTATCCCATCATCAAGGAGAACACTTTACCCTCGATCCCATCGGCAATGATCTGATCTATGACGGTGATGAACCCCTTGTCCTGGACATTCTCAAAACCTCCATCGCGAAAGACTCGTCAACCAGCCAACAGGAACTCCTGGACGCTTATCAGGAGGACATGCGACGTCCGAAGCGCATCGATTACATTTTCGTGGATTCCTTCTTCATGGATGTGTGTCTCAGACAGGAACTCTTTGGCCGGCAACTCGGTGGCGATCATCTCCCGGCTTCCGACCATTATGGGGTTCTGAATGTTTATCACTTAGCCCATGATTCCCCAGCCTGTTGAATGAAGCCCGTAAAGTTTCAGCCTGAGGCTATTCTTTCTCGCAGTTCCACAACTTTTCATTGGCGCATTTTGCAACTCTTGTGGCCCGCAAGCCTGTAGCAATTCGCGACAGTGGCTTGCCCAAAAAAAATATTTACAAAAACTCACAAGTTGATAATGTCTCACCAATAGATTTAACCTTGTTACGTGAGAAAATCCTGTGGTAAGTTTCAAATAAATTAATTTAGCTTTTGGGAGGGGAAAATGAAGCCTTTGATCGGAACTCATTTGGGAACGGTGTTGGTTCTGGGCGCGGCTTTCACGCTGTCTTCGATATCCTGTTCATTCACAAATACCATTGAGAAAAGCTTTGATTTTACTTCCACCACCACTCCCAGCAGCTGGTATTTTCCTGGTGAATTACAAAAGCAACAGAAGATTGTCTATTTCTCCAGAGCGAATTTTGGGCGGTTAAAAGAAGATATGGCGTCTGGTCACGGAAAGTACCTCACCTCTTTGGCCACCTTAATGGAGGTGCCCCAAGACCATCATCACGAATTTTTTGTCATGACAAAAGACCATTTTCATGATCTGTTCCCAACCGAGCAGGTAACCGCTGAGGAAATGCTCCTCACCTTATCAAAAACTCTGCCAGCCTCTCAGGCCCCAAAAGATGAAATTTCCTTAAACAAAGGGTGAATGCCAGGGAAACGTTTGTTGTCCGGTCCCTTCATCCTTGCCCGGTCTTCCTGATTGGTCTCGCGGTTTGGCTGTTTCTTAGCCTCAATTTCTTAACTGCGGCCCAGGCTCATTCGGGAAAGGAAAGCGAATCAAGGTACCTCGCCGAACTCATCGCCCAAGCCAGAGCAGCCGGGTTGGCGGATCAGCGTCAGTGGCATCTCCTCTTGCATTATCGTCCAAACTTGACAGGGGGGCATACCAGTCAGGCCGATGATCCTGCGTTTTTTCTTTCAAATAATGGGAAAACCGATCCATACGCTGAACTAGAAGCCACCCTCCGTTCCTTCTTTTCGCCAAAAACATTTGGGGTGTTATATCAAGCAGCCCCCTGTGCCTTCATCGCGCGATATCACTGGTTGAAGGCTCAACTCTCTATTGATGAGAGCCTTCTTCCTTCCTACCATTGCGAACACTTTTCCCACTGGTATCGCGAATTAAATCCCAGAGGGGTCACCCTCATTTTTCCTTCATCCTACCTAAACAATCCCTCCTCGATGTTTGCTCATACCCTTCTGCGTATTGATCAGGTCGGGCAAACCGAGGAGACTCAGTTGCTGGCCTATTCCATCAATTTTGCGGCCCAGCCGACGACGGATATCGGGATCACCTACGCGGTCTATGGTCTCACCGGCGGGTTCAAAGGGCGGTTTTCCACCAAACCCTATTATTTAAAAGTGAAAGAATATGGTGATATGGAAAACCGGGATATTTGGGAGTACCAGTTAGGGTTGAATCAAGAACAAATTCGATTCATGTTGATGCACGTGTGGGAACTACAATTGACGTATTTTGATTATTTCTTTTTTAAGGAAAACTGTGCCTATCAGATTCTTACCCTCTTGGAGGTGGCGGCACCTGAGTGGCATCTCACCGATCAATTTATCCTTTGGACGATCCCGGCGGAAACCGTCCGGTTACTCACCCAACGACCCGGGTTTGTCCAGGACATTCAATTTCACCCGGCGCGAACCACGACGATTCGTCGCAAGCTAGAGCGTCTCTCGGGCAAAGAGAAAAATGTTCTGACTGAGATTATCGAGGATGCTGAGGCCGTGAAGACTTCCACCGTGATGAAAGAGCTATCCCCAAAGCGACAAGGCCTCGTTCTGGACCTCGCCATTGATTATTTTCAGTACAACAACACGACCAGAGAGGAAACGGATGGTACCGAGGAGCGCCAACTCCATCGACTGCTTGGCGCACGGAGTGACCTGGATGTCGTGTCTCCCAATGTGCCCGTTCCGCCGTTTTCCACTCAGCCTGAATTAGGACATCGACCGGCGCGAGCCGGGGTCGGAGGCGGTTGGCGCAATGATGAATCCTTTGAAGAAATGACGCTACGGGCAGGGTACCATGATTTACTCGATCCGGAGCCAGGGTATCCCCTCTATTCTCAAATCGTATTGGGGAGCATGAAGGTTCGCCATTACAACAAGAGAAATCGGACGCGACTCGAAAGCCTGACTCTGGCCAATATTGTCTCACTGACCCCAGTGGATATGTTGATTAAGGCGCCTTCATGGAAACTCAGGGTGGAGCTCGATACGGTCAAATTCAACGGATGCCGGTATTGCCAAAATATCAACCTGAATGCGGGACTTGGCCTGGCGCGTGAATCTCAATGGATGCACCGCGTTGTCTGGTTTGCCCTTCCAGAATTCGATGCCAATTATAGTAAGGCCTATGATGGAAATTACCGGATCGGGGGAGGGATCAATGCGGGAATCATCGCGAGCTTTACGGAGAAATGGAAAATGTTGGCCTCTGGATCGTATCTCCGGTATCCAGTGGGTGATTCCTCTGACGCTTTCCTGTTTTTTTTCGGACAACGCTTCGCGGTGACGAACAATATAGCCCTACGCGTTGAATTCCAACGACGACCCAAGGACAATGAGGGTCTCTTGAAGATTCAGGTCTATTTCTAATGGAGTCCCTAGCGAATTACTGATTGCCTCTGCCAGAGCGCTCCTCCGCGAGACGTAATCTTCCCTTCAACTATGCTTGTGCTCTCCAATCATGAAGAATATGTTCATGGTGTTCATCTTCCTGGTGTCACCACACACATTTCTCAGCCTGGCGGCATAAAGGCCCTGATTGCCGAGAATCGGCTGCTTGAAGCAACAGGTGTTCCTCGTCACCCGTTCGCGAAAACGCGACCCCAATCTCTCACCTCTCGATCGTGTCCTCTGTGGCCTCTGGGCCATCTTTTTTGGTTCTCGACGCTGGTAGCTTTTTTCAACATTCCCCCCATGATTCCCCAGCCTGTTGAATGAAGCCCGTATAGTTTCAGCCTGAGGCTTTTCTTCGTCGCAGTTCCACAACTCTTCATTGTCGTATTTTGCCACGATTGTGGCATGCAAGCCTGTAGCAATTTACTACAATGGATTGGCCCAAAAAATTTTACACATTCCCAAATGGGGCATTTTCCCGTTGGAATGGATCATGCTTCCGTTTATCAGTTAGGATTTTGAATGTTTTCCCTGTGTCGAAAAAGTCAAGCGATTTTCGGAAATCTGTCGTGCATCAATCGACTCGATTGCTTTCCTTCCGTCCTTGGTCCCTCTGAACTGGAGAACCTTATGGCTAAAGGGCATGTACCTCAGCAGTTGGCCGTGGTGACAAATTTGGTCAAAGAAGAGATGCCCACATGAAAGGCGTATGAATGCTGCTTCGAAGAGGCGGAGCTATGGGGAAACGCCAAGTATCCGTGAACCTTAGGAAAAAAACGATCAGAGAATGCAAAGAGACTGGGCCAGGCATGTTCACCTAATCCGCGAGAGGAGGATCGAAACATGATCATCCGACGTTCAAATTTCTTAATGCCTATCGTTGCGGTTGTAATCCTTGTGGTCGAGGTACAGGCTGCTGACTTCGCGGCCACCCCTTCACCTTACATGGGCGGCCCCGTTGAAATGGTCCAAGCCCCAAACGGGGCGATCACGAACAAAAAGCTGCTTGATCGGGTCGGCGACTTTAACTGGCTCGAGCCCACGATCGAGAATCCCGCAAAAGGGGTGTGGGTGTTCGGAGGATATGGGCTTGCCCCCATGAGCATCATTGAGGCCGAAGACGGCCTCATCGCCTTCGACACCGGGGATACGAAACACGATGGCGAGCTTCTGCTAAAAGCCATCCGCACGGTCAGTCAGAAGCCCATCAAGGTCATCATTTATGGACATTCCCATACCGTTTTGGGGGCCGGCGTCATCGCTGAGGGGAACAAAGACG
>JAOUNC010000293.1 GCA_029881175.1 Nitrospirota bacterium
GTGGTCAATATCAAAGGCCGGAGCTACCGCCTGAAGGATTTGGAGGAAACAATACGAGAACGAACGAAGCCAGAATCGCAGGAGGCCCAGAAGACGGAGCCCCTGACATAACCGCAACAACCCGAAGATCCATAAACCTCATTCGTAAGAGTTCGGGTTCGCTAACTTCGTAAAGGTTCGGGTCTGTTGACACCTGTCTCCAGACAGGAAGGAGCGGATGGAAGGGTAATCTGGAACCTCACCAACCCCGTTATTACAACGAACGATGGCACGGGTATGCTTGCGATCCCATCCGCAAGCGGGAAGGTTGCCTCTATAAAATTTTGTCGGCTGCCAAGCCAGTGCATACTTTTCCATACGCCCCTACGAATGGCTTTTCATACAATTTTAGGGGAACACGAGGGCATCAGCATGTGATTGGACGGGCTTTGAGGAGTTAATACTGATTGAAATCATCATGAAATCAAGGAGATAAAATTAGCGGAATTTTCCGGCAGGATTTGGAATAGGTTTTGCTCATCTTGGCAATTCACCTCCTTGGGAAGAACCCCGGGAGGATGTCTTTACCATTTATTATTCACACATCTTTTTGGAGGGTTGAACCATGGTTAAAGCTTTTACTCTTCTTTTGGCATTACTCATTAGCGTCAGCTTCGGCGGCATGACCTTCGCCAAGTCGTTGGGTGCTTCCAGCGACCAATTCTCGATCCAAGTTCCCCAAGGTGACGACAAGGACGACACCACGGAAGGCGAGAAGGGTGACGAACAGAAAATGGACGATGACAAGGGTGAAGACAAAGGCGAAGATAAAGAAGGTAAGTAACCTTCGCTGAAGACTGTCTCGTCTGAACAGGAGCGGCCCTTGGGGAAATTCAGGGAATGAAGATTCCCAAGGGCTAGCCTCTTGATTTCCAGATTAGACTTGCTAGCCCCACACTTCTGTTTTTCTTACCAGTCTGCCCCTAATCGATCGACCACAATCTGATGGACCACGGCATGAGGCCCGAGCCCAGCCAGGTAGAGTGCGGTTTCAGCAATATCAAATGGATCGATCTTTTTACTGCGGAGAATGTCTTCGGGCGACGCCTCCACCAGTTCATCGGCCACTCCTCCCGGACAAATCACGCTGGCTTTAATGTTAAAAGCTCGGCCTTCATCAGCCAAAGATTTCGTCAGCGCCATGATTCCATGTTTAGAGGCACTATAGGCTCCCGTTCCAGCCCATGCTTGGACTCCAGCCACGCTGGACATATTGATGATGAGCCCACCTCTCTGCTTTTTCATCTGTTGAAAACCGGCCCGACAACAGAAAAACGTTCCTCTCAGATTCGTGGCCATCACGGCATCAAACGTCTTGGTGTCTGTATCCTCTAAACGCCCTCCTCCAAAAATTCCGGCATTGTTGACGAGAATATCTACCTGCCCGTATCGCGTAAGAGTCCGCTGAATCATGGCATGTACCTGGCCTTCATCGGAGATGTCCGTTTGCATGGCATAGGCCTCCCCACCCTTTGCCTGAATGCGGGCAACCACTTGCTCGCACAAATTGACACGTCTTGCTGCCACCACTACCTTTGCACCCTCTTCCCCGAAACGAAGCGCGATGGCCTTCCCGATCCCGCTACTGCTCCCCGTCACGATCGCCACTTTTCCTTCTAAACGTTTCATGCGTCTGTTCGACTCCACTTTCATGGTCATCAATTAAAAAAACCCGTTATGCCAGACGACCTATTGGATTAAGATTCTTGCAGATTCGCCAAAAGATCCCGGAGAGACACCAAGCCCACCACCACTTTCTGTTGCGTGACAAGGGGATGACGAACGCCACTATCTTTCATCATCTGAAAGGCGTCTTCAAGAGGCCAAGAAGCCTCGACGGTAATCATAGGACTCGTCATCACAGTATCAACCGTCGTGGACTGCAGATTTTTTTCTTGAGCCACGGCCTTACGAATAATATCGGTTTCCGAAATGACTCCAATAATTTCTTCATCCTGTTCCCTCATCAGCTCCCCATGACGGACGACAACCAGCGATCCCACTTGCCCATCTCGCATCTTCCGTGAAGCCGTCGTGATATTGGCGTCGGCCTCAATTTTTTGTAACGAGGTGGTCATCACATTGGCTAAGGTTTTCATTATTTTTCTCCTTATCAGTCAGAAGGTCAGCGACAAGGCTTGGGCAACGTCTCGGGATTCCCTCGTGTCATATACAGCACCCCCACGCAAATAGGGCTATCCGCTTCATCCCCCCTTCATGGACCAGATTCACTCGAGGAATTCACCTTGAATGCTCCCTTACTGAATATACTCTAACAAGGTTTTTCGCTAACAACAGACTGGCTATACGACTTCCATAGGAGACTTCTTGATCTTACCGCAGTCAAAACGCCACGATCTTTTTGGTCCACGCACCATTCTAAAGGTTATCACCTAGAAACCGACAAGATACGACATGGCCCTCACTTCAACCGTTCCCACACAACAAGAAGAGCGTGAGGCTCTCCGTTCCCGTATGACAATCCAGTTAGAACAGGAGGCGTTAGACCTCCCGTTGCTCCCTGTGGTCGCGAACCAAGTTCTCCAGCTCTCCGGCGACCCCAATGCCGATGCCAACAAGCTTTCCGCCCTTATTCAGCAAGATCAAGCGTTAGCCGGACAAATCCTCCGCATCGCCAATTCAGCGGCCTATCTCCCACGATCGCCCATTGTCTCCCTGCAACAAGCCGTGTCCTGGTTGGGGATGAATATGCTGGCCGGGCTGGCTTTTTCCGTGTCGGTCCAAAGCGGCGTTTTTACGATCAAAGGCTATGAAAAGGAAATCCGTAGCATGTGGGCTCACGCCTTGGCCACGGGTTTATACGGAAAAGAGATTGCCCGCCGCATGCGCCATAATGTGGAAAACGCCTTTCTCTGCGGCTTGCTCCATACCATAGGGAAACCAGTTGTCCTGCATCTTATTCTGAAATCGCAGTCAAACCAGGATAGTCCACCACCCTGGACCGTTCTTGAACCGCTCATTCAGGATTGTCATATTTCCGCCGGCACGAAATTAGCCGAAGCCTGGCAACTGCCCCACCCCGTTCAAGAAGCTATTCGACTGTACCCAGATGACACCTATCAGCAGGCCACCTCTCCCACGAAAGGCGCTATCATTACCTGTCTGGCGGATCACTTAGCCTCCTATGGCCTGGCCCCATCATCTCCCGATGAGGAAACCCTTCGTGCGTTGCCAGTGATTCAAGACCTTAATTTTTATCCTGATGATATCGATGCCCTCTTGGAGTTACGCGAAGGCATCCAACAAAGCGTGGAAGCCTTCCTTGTATGAGCCCTTCATCATCGTACGACCTTATCGTCATTGGCAGCGGCCCAGCCGGGCAGAAAGCCGCCATCCAAGGAGCCAAGTCAGGCCAACGTGTGGCCCTCATCGAGCAAAACCGGGAGGTCGGTGGAGCCTGCGTCTACCAGGGCACAATTCCCAGCAAAACCTTGCGGGAAAGCGCCTTACAAATGGTGCAGTTCCTTCAAGCCACTGATGTGTTTGAATTTCGTCTGCGGGACGATGTGAAAATCGCCACGCTTATGACCCGCCTGAATAAAGTCGTGCGTGCGCATGGAGCATTCATGGCAGAACAGATCGCCCGTAACGGGATCAACCGATTACATGGCCGCGCCCAGTTTGTCTCGGATCGAGAAGTTCGGATCAACCAAATTGACGGCGCCACCACGACGATTGCCGGAAAAATTGTGGTGATTGCCACAGGATCTCGCCCCCGCATTCCCGATCATATTCCCATTGACCATGAACATATTTTAGATAGTGACTCAATTCTGTCATTGGTCTATTTACCCAAATCCCTCACGATTCTTGGTGGAGGCGTGATTGCCAGTGAATATGCCTCGATCTTTGCGCTCCTCGGAGTGCAGGTCACGATGATCGACACCGCTGATCGACCACTGAAATTTTTAGACCCGGAACTCACCGACCAATTTTGTGAAGCCTTTGAGAAAACCGGAGGGCGCTATCGCGGACAACTAAAAATCCAATCCGCAGAATGGGACGGATTTTCAAAGGTCATCACAGGATTGGAAAACGAAGAAACGTTGGAAAGTGAAAAAATGTTGGTGGCGCTTGGGCGGGTAGCTAATATTGAACACCTCAATATTCAAGCCGCCGGACTCACCCCCACGCCTCGTGGCCTGATCGCTGTCAATGACCATTGCCAAACTCTTGTGCCTCATATCTACGCTGTGGGAGATGTCATCGGCCCACCATCACTAGCGTCCTGCTCCATGGAACAAGGCCGTCGAGCCATATGCCACGCCCTCGGGTTACATCCCGGCGATGCCCCCGAACATATTC
>JAOUNC010000294.1 GCA_029881175.1 Nitrospirota bacterium
CAACATAACAAAAACTTCGGGATTGTGAGCCATCACCATAGACGGTGATGGGCTTATTCTATAAGGCTTGCACGATGAAATTTGAGACGACTCGTCCATCACTTGGCCTCATGCGAGTCCCATACGTGTTGAAAATTCTTACAATCCTCGTGTCGAGGCCATGGACGCGATGGTCATGGATTCACCAAACCGTTTGGCTTCGTCATAGACTCCATGTGGGCTAATGAGATTCACATTCCCCGAGTATGTTGCGGGTTGGGGATTGACCAGAGGGTCGCCGTAGACTTCTGGTGTGCTGGCCAAGAGAAAGCGTGCCTGCTTGGCTTTGGCCAGTCCCAAAGTTATGCGTTCCTTAAGATCCGACTGTTAGTGCGGCATTGGGAAATTCTAAATACTCCTGTGGGCTTGCTGGTGAAGCAAAATGCATCACAGCATCAAGCGAGCCTTCAATGTGCAGGAAGTTACAGACGTCATATGCCAGGAAGGAAAAGTTGCGGTGGCCAAGTAGAGGACTAATGTTTCCAGGCTTTCCTATGATGTAATTATCAAGGTCAATAACCTGATGCTCCTCTTTGAGCAGGGCTTCAGATAAATGGCTTCCTAGAAAGCCAGCCCCTCCTGTAATCAGTATCCTCATATCCCCTGCTTGGAGTTATTCAAGTTGTCATGATACAGCCGTTGACTCATCGAGTTTGAAAATAGTGTTCCCTGCCAATAAAGCTTCATAAGCGTATCAAACCTTAAAAACGTTCGCAGTAAAAATGGCCTGAATGATCTTTGAAAGTGAGAAAGGAATAGAGGTAAGCTTTACCATTTCACTGAAGTCTTTTTGGATTTAGCCCAAAAGTACTTTTAAGTATTGGCTTGAAATTTTATCAATGGCGAAATCTGCTGCTCGTAAAAGTAAGTCGTTTCGATTTGGTGGATGATCCAGTGTGTGGTGAATGGCTTGAGCCAAGGCCTGACTATCCCCCATGGGAACCAGAGTACCATATTTCCCCTTTTCTAAAATTTCGGATGGTCCGCTAGGACAGTCTGTGCTCACAATGGGGCAGCCACAAGCAAGGGCTTCAATCAGGACATTTGGCAACCCCTCGTAGATTGACGAAAGTACCAGTATGGAGGCCTTGCCCATGAATGCATAGGGATTATCTGAAAATCCAGGCATCCAGACATCTTTGTCAATGCCTAAGGTTTGAGCCAATGTCGTGAGCTCGGACCGTTGTCTTCCTTCACCGATGATCACCAGGTGAGCCGGTCGGCTCTGGCGAACGTGAGAAAATGCCTTGACTAATGTTGAGAAATCTTTCTGTGGCACCAGACGACCGACTCCTAGGATAATAGGAGGGGATCCTTCCTTTTGGAACCAGGGGTGGTTGATGGATTCTTCGCTTTTTTCTCTGATTTTATGAGTCAAGAGCGGGTTGTATATGGTGGTAATCGTTTGGGGTGGAAGGCCGGAATGAAGAACCAGTTCCTCTTTAACGCCATTGGATACCGTGATGATTCCTCCTGCCTTAGGGTATTCCTGAGCCAGGACAGGTAGGATGAAACGCCAGCGCCACTTTTTGGATGTCTTGATAATATCGACCAGGGTCGTGCGTTCACTAATGACGACACGATGGGAGCCCTTTGCCAGTTGAGTAGCCCAAAGCGCCACTAAATTGGTATGAGTCTTTGCGGCAAGAAGAACGTTGGGTTTTTCTTGTCTGAGGTATTGAATCAAGTCAGGAAGAAAGGCCAGTGATTTTGGTGGTTTGAGAGAAAAAAGAATGGGCAGAGATAAGACACGGATTGCCCCAAAATTTCTTAGAATTAACAACAGCCGCGACACCCAAAGCGGGCGGGCTTTCAGTTCTAGAACTCTTATCTGGGATGGGAGTTGTCCCATAAATTCTCCCTGACTTCTGCAAAGAAGGAGATCGACGGTATGCCCGCTGTCGACGAATGAATGAGCAAGTTGTAACATCACACGGGCTACTCCTCCTGCGGTAAGAGAAGGAAGGAAGATGGCTATTTTCTTCTGTGGAGGGGAATCAGATGCCATGATCATACATTGCGGATGCGCAAAATCTTTTTAAGCGTAACGTCGGTCTCTCGAAAACTCTGTCTGAAGGTTAATAGTGTTTTGAAAGTAATTTTCTAGTCAACGAAGAAAAAAGCAAGAATTGTATCCAGCCTATTCTCAAACGTTTTCTGGCCCTCCAGCAGGTATGAGCCCATTTATTCAAAAGAATTTTGGAAAAAATGTGAGGGTCATAATATCTGGCTGATTGGTTCGCATGTAATAATCGAAGGAGCCAGTCTTCTGCCCATTGCATATATGAGGCATCTGGGGTGAACTGCATTTTTCGCATTCGGGAGAGCATCAAATGAGGATCAAGATCTTCTGGAGAGAAAGAAACACCCAAATGGTGGAGTTGGGTGCTGACAATTTCGCGTTTTTTGGCGTCTCCTAAATCTGTGGTGAGTGCCGTGATCTGTTGAGGATGGATTCTTCCCAGAACAAGACATTCCGGGATGTTTGCCATCTTAAATTGAGAAGAAAGGCGCACATGTAAATCATAATCTTGACAGCGAGGAAAATCATTGCGATACCAGAACTTGCGAAGGATTTCTGTTCTTCCCATGATGGTTCGGTTGCTCATGCAGCAGCGGAACAAGAGTTCCGCTTTTATTTCATCCGGGTGAGCGGGTTGTCGTTTAATCTTTTGTAGCGGAATGCCCTGCTCATTCATCATTCGGCACCAACTGCCTATCTGGCCGCAATCGGGATGAGCATCCAGATAGCCAACCTGTTTGTGGAGTCTATCTGGGCTGGCCCGGTCATCACTGTCCAGAAGCGCAATGTATTCACCTCGTGCCAGTTCGAGACCGCGATTTCGGGTTCGAGGTATTCCTAAATTTGTTTCATTGTGAACAATACGGATCCTGGGATCATGAAAAGATCGCATGACCTCAACGCTTCGGTCGGTCGATCCGTCATCAATCAGCAGTATGTCAAAATCCTGAAAATCTTGGACTAAAATACTTTGAACGGCATCTCCAATATACTGTTCCCGGTTATGAACAGGAATAAAGACGGTGACTTTTGGATTTTGAGGAGATGACATGAATTGGGGTAGAACGAACTATCGAAAAAGTGAGGGGCTGTTGGACATTTTCCCCCTCCCTTTCCGTAAGGAAAGAGATGGGTGTAACGACTAGCCTAACTTTCTTTTGGTCTATTCAGGTCAGGAAAGCTATTGGAAATTTCTTATAAGTCCGATTTTTTGACCGGGGAAATTCAAGTGCACAATTTCTTATGCTAAGTTCAATCATTATAATACATTGCGATGTAAAGCGAAACGATTGAGATGAGGTCGGTAGGCCTCGGGCAGGTGTTCACCTTGTTCTATGACATTCGAGATTTTTTTAATCGTGAATCTACCTGACCTATTTCGCAGATGGTTCCCGGCTGACAACTTGGTGCACAACAGTTGAGAGTGGATCATTCCATCAAATCCGGAGATCTCTGAAAAAAGACAATGAATCGATCCGAAAGCCAGAATTCAGGTCCTCTTTGGCGTTTTGAAATTTTCTCCTTAGCCCTAGTCCTTGAATGTGAGGGGAACATTGCTGAGCAATCCCTACCTTCATGAAAAATGCCTTGTTGCAAGAGAAAGGAAAAAGACGATGGAGGGTAAACTCCTAGACTGCGAGTTGGGGAATCACAGCATATTCCTCGCGGTTAAGCCATGGACATGATTAACCCGTTTCGGTTTTCCACCAGACAACGCTCTCCATTTTGGTGGAAACGCCTGGGCTATTGGATGTCTCGGCTTGGTGGAACGAGACTTCAAAAGGCCAAGAGCCTTCATTTTGTGACAATCAATGGGCAACAATTTAAGCGATTAGTTTTTTGTGATTCTTATCTGGCTTGTGAAATTGAGCGGAATCTCGAGTGCTTTCGGGGAGCAGGGATTTTCCCCAATATTGTGATTCGCTATGAGCGGGAAATCTGGGTGGAGTTTGTTGAAGGGCTCCCTATCAAAGATATTGATGCGCCGCTGTTGGGGAAAATGGCCAATTTTTATAGTTGTTTGTACTCTAAATCTCCGCAGTTAGTGGAAACGAATCAAACGATTTTTCCTGATCGTCTTGATCGGGATCTGCATTTTCTCAATCAGGTTGGAATCGTTTCGAATGAATTGCTGGGAGAGCTTAGGAAATCCGTGGATATCCTACGCCCTACTCAATGTTGGATCGGTTTTGATTACACCGATCCCGTCCGGAAGAATTTTGTTCTCAACCCTACGACCCAGTTGCTTTGTGCCGTCGATGTGGAAGGTCTCGTCAACGAGCATCTCATAGGCATGGGTGTT
>JAOUNC010000295.1 GCA_029881175.1 Nitrospirota bacterium
CCTTGGTCTTAACTGAAATGCTAGCCCCGGCTTCTCGTGCAGAAGATTTGTCGAGAGCACAGGAAGTGTTGAGGTTGCTCACACATTTACCTGATCTCAAGCTGATCGAGGTGACGGCAAACATTGCTTCTGAGGCATCACGGATTCGAGCCGAATCGTCTCTCCGAACTCCCGATGCTTTGCATCTGGCAACCGCTATTATGCAGAAGGCTGACTGGTTTGTGACCAATGACAAAGCCTTTACTCGTCTCCCCAATCTGCCACTGAAAATAAGTCTCTTTTCAGCTAGCTGACCCAAGAGCCAATGTAAGTAGGATTAAGCTGAGGTAGCATTAGGGGGCTGTTGAAAACAAATGGCCCACCTTTCAGGATGGAATAAGCAAGGCGGCGTTCCCTGTCTTCGTGCTCGCCGCTGAAGCCAGCTTTGGCGCGCAAGCGGCTGGAGCGGCTTCGCGCAGGCAGGTCACCCATTTTCCGTACTCACGTACTGGAAGTACGCTCCGCACGCTAACAATGGTTTCACCTTGGGTATCAAACCCCCGAAACTCACGGCCTGATGAACCTTCAAAAACGGGGGGCGCAAAACAAGGGATTCGCCTATGTTTTCGACAAGTTATGGAAAAACCTATGAGACTTTTCCTCCCTTTGTTGGGTTAGACCTATCGCGTGTAGACAAGAGCAGGAAAGAGGATGAGCCGAAAAAGGCGCCTAATCGGCTCATTTTTTTGCGATATTTGAGCCGAATGCGTGTTATAATTGGCTCATGGCGTATAACTGGCAACAAAAAGACTGGCCGCATTTTCAATACGATCTCACAGATGTGGAGGACGTGTTGTTGGCCTTTGCCGAAAAGACCGGTTTGGCGAGTGGGCTTCTCAAGGGCCTGCCCGAAGATATGCAGACCGAGGCGATCATCGACATGATGGTCTCCGAAGCCATCAAGACTTCCGAAATCGAGGGCGAATATCTGAGTCGGAAGGATGTGATGTCCTCAATCCGGAAAAATCTTGGTGTGGGCGGGGCTATTGCGCAGGTGTCGGATAAGCGGGCGGAGGGAGCAGGCGCGCTGATGATTGATGTGCGCAATAGTTTTCCTGAACCGCTCAGTCAAAAAAAGCTGTTTGATTGGCATGTGATGATCATGACCGGAAGCCGTGGCATCAAGGCCGGCGCGTGGCGAACTCATGTAGAACCGATGCAGGTGGTGTCCGGGCCGATCGGAAAAGAAAAGGTGCATTTTGAAGCCCCTCCTTCTGAACAGGTGCCGAAGGAAATGATGCGGTTTATTAAATGGTTTAACGCCACCGGGCCCGGGGGAAAGGAAGAAATAAAAAAGCCGCTCGTCCGGGCGGCGGTGGCTCATCTGTATTTTGAAACAATTCATCCGTTTGAGGATGGGAATGGACGCATAGGGCGGGCCTTGTCTGAAAAGGCGTTGTCCCAGGGCATCGGCCGGCCGGTGCTTTTAAGTTTGTCGCAGACGGTCGAAGCGCAGCGCAAGGAATATTATGCGGCACTGCAAAGAGGTCAGCAAGATAACGAGATCACAGACTGGGTGACCTGGTTTGTGAATCTTGGCCTTGCGGCCCAGATTCAGGCGGAAGAGCAGGTGGAATTTACCCTGCGGAAGACAAAGTTTTTTGACCGATGGAAAGACGTATTGAACGAACGGCAGTTGCATGTTTTACAACGCATGCTCGAAGAAGGGCCAAAAGGATTTAAAGGCGGCATGAACGCCAAAAAGTATGTCGCGATAACCGGCACCTCCAAGGCGACGGCCACACGTGACCTGCAGGATTTAGTCGAAAAAGGAGTGTTCATTCCGGCCGGTGGTGGCCGGAGTACCCGTTATGAGGTCAAGTTATGAACTTGGGTGGTTGATATCACAGTTTGTGATTTCAAAGAATGCGAAGAGGGCAGGGGGTTATGCTGAAACTACATTAAGGCAGATATTTTCTATGCTGTCTTCTACCTCCTGTCTTTAAGATCACAATTATGTTTTCGACAAGTTAGGGAAAATCCTATGAGACTTTTCGTCCCTTTCTTGGGTTAGACCCAGGGTTGAACGTACCTCTGGAGGCCTCTCGTCTGTCTTGGCAGCAAAACTGAGGATGGAGATCTATTCTGACCGGGCGGGAGGAGTCAGCAGAGGGCATAGTCATCCTAACAGGGATCAAGGCCTGACGGTGAGGCGAGGCGAGTGGGCAGCGGAACTCATGAGCGACAAGCGGCTGAATAACCAGTTAGATCTGGCCTTTCGGACAGATGGCGGGGTGAAGCCCCAAGGGCTGTCCAGGAGGTGACCGAATCGCTTGCGGCGAACCTCTATGCCGAAAGCCCGAGTATCAGGCTTCCAGGATTCAGGGGGCCGGATAGCTTAACCCGCCGAACCGCCGTATGCGGACCCGTACGTACGGTGGTGTGACAGGAAAAGCGGGTGACCGCCTACCTATGTCGATTGTCGCCCGGCGTGGACTTTTAAAATACAGAGAGCCTTGTTGAATCCAACGGCGGCACAACTCACTTCATTCAAACAAGTGCTCGCCGAATCTTTGCCTTCAAATAGGGCTCTTGACCACCTCGCAGGCGACACAAAAAGAAATGAGTGAACTAGTGAAGTTTATGGTTTTGGGGTCCAGGTTCCGTTGGGTTGCATGATGAGTTGGCCAGATGGAGTTTTCTCGATGGCTTTTTTACCCGCGAGCGCTTCGACGGCTGAGAGGGCGGTGCCATTTTTCTCTGCGATCCCCCTGTAGACCTCTCGTCGTTTGTTATTGATGTCTTTCATTAAATTAACTGTGTCGGGGGAAGAGGAGGGTTGGGGGAGCCCCAGGTATCCGTCTGGGCGTTCTCCTAGTCGGCCTTGTTGTTTGGCTTCGTCAAGAGTGATCCCAAAGGCCACGAGTGGCATGATGAAGATTAGGAGACAGCTCAGAATAACGAAAAGAGTTTTTGGATGTTGGTTCGATGTAGCCATGGTTGTACCTCGTGTTTCTTAGAAGAGCCCACTTTGATCAGTAAAGACGTTTTCTAGATCTTTTTCGACTTTCACACGAATTTCATGGTCGATTTTGACATTCAGGTTGATGGTGATCGGTTTATCTGGAACCGCGACTTCCACCCGAGGGGTGCAACTCACCAGAACCATCATGGCCAGAATGACGAGGAAGGTCCAAAGGTTTAACAATACCGAACGCGTTCGAGGTCGTTGGATCATAGGTTCCCCTTCTGTGCAGTGAATGGGCGTTGGCAGCAACATGTTTTTTTATGGAAGTTCTGAAGATGTGTTCTTCTTGGTTGATGACTTTCCTGGTCCAGTCATCATTGTTTCAATCTTATTTTCCAGGTCTTTTACCAGCGACAGGCTTTTCAAGAGGGCTGGAATATTTTCTTCAATGTTGAGATTGAAATGGATGGGAACGCCGTTTCGGAAATCCGGGTTTTTCCCTTCCAATTGCGTGGCCAGCTTGAGGATACCATTTTTCTCATAATCGACACCAACCGCTAACTTGGAATAGTGATAATTTTGTAGGCTTTTGACGATAAGATCGAGATTGGGTTGGCTCTTGGCCCACGAACCTGCGGTTTCTTCCGACACCTCAAGCTTGATCGTACCCCCTGCTGCTCGACTGTGGATTGAGCCCTTCTGAATGGTTATTTCCTTGCCGGAGATGAACAAGGGAAGCATGCCATCGAGCGTACCGGTGCCTTTCACCGTCTCTTGTTGTTCTAAGCGTAAGATTTCCTTCAGGTCTAGTCCCATGACTTGGAGGGTTAGCTCATGGGTTGTGGCTGATGGGTTGATCGTGGTGTTTGCCAGAGAGACTTTCCCACCCAGAAGATGAGTGCTCATGTTCGTGATGGACAGAGTTGGGATCGTCGTTGGTGGAAAAGTTCCCGTTGAGAAGAGAAGGGAGGTTTCTCTTAGCTCGACGGCTGATTGAATGTTTTTGATGCGAAGTGGGGTGGGGGGGATTCGTAGTGTCTCACCTTTTCCAAGAATTTCTATATGGGTCGTGAGCCCTTGCATGATGGTGGGTTTTAGAAACCCACCCATCTCTTTGGCATCGACGAAGCCATAGAGGCGCTTGAGGTGAAACTGGCTATTGGCATCGGCGGGGAGTTTGCCGAAGCTCACGGTTGCAGATGCGGAGACGGTTCCGTGAGTGACTTCCAGGCCAGGAAAAGGCCAGGGTTGAATCAGTTGGCTTAAGAGCAAGGTCTGCGGGAAAAATTGAATGGGCTTCACGGTTATGGTGCCGGAGCCATCTCCTGTTGAACGATCAACCTTGACTTGCCCGCCTAGATAGAGTGGATGTTTAAGCGTCTGTCCGTTGAACTGGGCCGTTATGGTCG
>JAOUNC010000296.1 GCA_029881175.1 Nitrospirota bacterium
AAGCTCAAGCAAAATTTTAGCCACAATGGATAAACCTCAAAACGGCAGTTGCTGTGGTGACACACCGCCCATGCTTCGACCTTTCGACCAGCTCAGGGTCAGCACGAACGGTGTTTAACGCATTCACCAAAATGGTGAAGAGTTCGTTCGTCCTGAGCAGCCTGCGGAGTGGGGTGTCGAAGGGTTCCGAACCTGTCAACTGCCGTTTTGAGGATAAAGGGGGATTTTTTGATGGAAGCAGAATTTTGGCTTCAACGTTGGGAGAAACGGGAAATCGGGTTTCACCAAGTAGAAATAAATCGGTACCTGGAGCCGTATTGGCCAACTTTGGAGTTGGCTGGAGGCAGCACCGTCCTCGTGCCACTTTGCGGTAAATCTAGAGATATGCGGTGGTTGGCACAGCTTGGGCACCATGTGCTGGGCGTAGAATTGTGCGAAACCGCTGTGCAGGAATTTTTTGAAGAATTGAACGTGCAACCTCAGGTCGATCAAAAGGGTTTGTTTGTACGCTATTCAGCGGAGAATATTGAACTTCTGGTGGGAGACGTTTTCGCTCTCACTGCCGAAGATTTGCAAGAGGTTGCAGGGGTGTATGATCGAGCAGCTTTGGTTGCCCTGCCACTAGACATGCGCCGTGATTATGTCAATTTGTTGGCCGAAATAGTCCCAGCAAAAACCCAAACTCTCCTTATTACCTTTGAATATCGCTTAGGTGATAGAGAGGGCCCACCGTTTTCTATTCCCATCGATGCTGTTCAGGGTTTGTTTGAGGGTGGATGTGACATCACCCTGCTCGATAGTCAGTCCTTCGATTTGCGTGGCGTCGCAGCTACCGAACATGTTTTTCGGCTTGGTTATTTTTAGGGAACTTCTGATTCATACCTGAATCGGCGCTCTCGCGAAAGCGGGATTCCATGTTTTTCAAAGAGTGATGGATTCCTGCCTTACCAGGCGTAGGCTTCAGGGGCGGGGCCGCCGGGTCCGGGGAAGATGGTGTCGAGCTTTTGCAAGAGATCTGTGGAGAGGGTGAGTTCAAGTGCGCGCATGGTGCCATTCAATTGGTCTAACGTTCGTGGACCGATGATGGGTGCGGTAACGGCTTTTTGATGAAGAAGCCAGGCCAGGGCGATATGCGCGGGAGCTTCGCCTGCTTCACGACAGAGTTGTTCATAGGCTTCCAACCGTGGGCGATACTTCTCGATTGTTTTTAGCAGATCTTCATCGGCTCGCCGTCCCGTGATGGTTGGATGTAGGGCTCCAGCTAATAGGCCCCGAGCGACGGGACTCCATGGAATGAGCCCAATGCCATAGGCTTCACAGGCCGGGATGACTTCCAGTTCGATCATGCGGTCGTTTAAATTGTAGAGACTTTGTTCCGACACCAGTCCGAGGAAATGCCTCTGGTTGGCCATTTCTTGGGCTTGGGCTAGATGCCATCCGGCAAAATTACTGCTACCTATATAGAGCACCTTGCCTTCCCGGTGGAGCTGTTCCATGGCTTGCCAAATTTCTTCCCATGGCGTCTGTCGGTCGACGTGATGCATTTGATACAAATCAATATGATCGGTCTGTAAACGGCGAAGGCTGTCTTCGCAGGCACGCTTGATATGTAAGGCGGAGAGCCGGGATTGATTCGGCCATTCCCCCATGCGACCAAATACCTTGGTGGCGAGCACCACTTTTTCACGGCGACCTCCCCCTTGGGCAAACCACCGTCCAAGAATCTGCTCGGTAATCCCTTCGCCCAGTTCCCAGCCATACACATCGGCGGTATCAAAAAAGTTGATGCCTAGTTCCAAGGCCTGATCCATGATGGCAAAGCTTTCAGCCTCCGATGCCAATGGTCCAAAGTTCATCGTGCCTAAACAGAAACGACTGACTTTTAGACCGGAACGGCCAAGATGGACATATTTCATGAGCTCGCTCCCTTCAATACATAAAATTTCGCAGATAAGAATTGAAACATTAACATCTCGTCGACTTCAAGCTTGGGGCAATGAGATCTTTCAGCCGTGACGAATGTGTCTATTTATCGACGGGACCGATGGTGATATGTCATGATGATTCCCACGGTCGCGATTGTGGCCATAGCGTCTATTCACAGCCATGAAAGAGGAGACCCATAATGTTCAGAACCAAAGGTTTTGCGGCGCAACAAGCCGGTGCGGCACTTGCACCTTTTACATTTGAACGGCGTGAGGTGGGGCCGAATGATATTCTTATTCAGATTCGATATTGCGGGGTGTGCCATTCAGATATTCACCAGGCGCGTGATGAATGGGGCGGCGCAATCTTTCCAATGGTGCCGGGCCATGAGATTGTGGGCACGGTGGAGCAGGTAGGCGCGGCCGTCAATAAATTTCAGATCGGCGATTCCGTGGGGGTGGGATGTTTTGTGGACTCGTGCCGGACTTGTGCCTCTTGTGCGAAGGGTCTTGAGCAATATTGTGAAACCGGGATGATTTTTACCTATAACGGCATGGATAAAGATGGCCAGCCCACCTATGGAGGGTATTCGAACCATATCGTGGTTGATGAACAATATGTCCTCACGATTTCTGACGGGCTTCCGCTTGAAGGTGTGGCTCCGCTGCTGTGTGCGGGCATCACTACATACTCGCCGTTACGCCAATGGGGTGTGGGGAAGGGCCATACATTGGCCGTCGTAGGGCTTGGCGGCCTGGGCCATATGGCCGTCAAAATTGGCCTGGCTATGGGTGCAGACGTCACGGTCTTGAGTCGTTCGGATTCTAAGCGACCAGATGCCGTGCGGCTAGGCGCCCATGACTACGTTGCGACGTCTCAAGAGGGCACCTTGACACGATTAGCTCGAAACTTCGACTTTGTGATTGATACAATTTCTGCTCCTCATGATTTGGATGCGCACCTCGAACTCTTGAAAACTGATGGAACCTATATCCTTGTCGGAGCATCCCCTGAATCCATTCCTGTTTCTGCCTTTTCGCTGATTCTTCGGCGTCGCCGATTAGTGGGATCGTTGATTGGTGGTATTCGAGAAACACAAGAGATGCTTGATTTTTGTGGTGAGCATGGGTTGACCTCAGATGTAGAGGTCATTCCCATCTCTCAGATCAACGAGGCCTATGAACGGGTGATTCGAGGGGATGTGAAATTTCGGTTTGTGATCGACATGGCGTCATTAGGTTAGTCAAAGCAAGTACCATTGCGCCAAGATTTTCAAGTGGGCGGCAGTAATGGCCCCGCCCATTGGCCTTTGATCCGCTGGACATCCACTAAATTATTAGGTGGGCCAAGATCAGCCATCAGTTTCGTATCAATTCTGCCATGACTCACCAATACCAATGCCGGTTCGCCGATCCCCGGAGGTTTCAACCAATACCAACCGGGACAATCCGGCAGGTGATCACGCCATTGAGGTGCCACATGACGCAGCTCTCTCGCTAATCGTGTTTGTACCTCTTCCTCATCATGTTCCCCAATTACGAGGCGAAGGCTGTCATAGATGGCTTCAACATGGGCGCGTAAGGTCATGGCTGACTTTTCCTTTCCATTGGTTGTCCCCCGTCATTTTATTCGAATTTGTCGATTCACTTACATCCCGTTAGTGGCATGTCCTCTCGCGTTGAAAGCAGGGTTTGGAGCTTTTCGAGAGTCGGCCTATGCCGATTGAAGTGTTCTCTTGCCGACAACCCAATGTGATGGAGGAAAAGGTCATGTTGGTGCGGAAAATTTTCATCAACGTTTTACGGGCGTTGCCTATAGGTGGCTTCAAAGAGCGCTTCGAGTTGAGGATGGGTTCCTTGCATTTGATGGATTACTTGCTGCGCCCAATCGAAATATTCCCGGCGACGTTCGAGTGACCAGTTTTTCGGTGGGCTGTGGGTCATGTCCCGTAGATTGCAAATTTTATCGGCTAGCTTCACAAGCCTGGCGTGATAGCTAATGGTTGAGGCATGCTCGATTTGTAAACGTTTTCGTTCTGCTTTGGGTTTGGTTGTATCGTCGGTGACTTCCAGCACAATATGGGTAATCTCTGGTCCAAAATTTTCCAGTAATTCCTCTTGCGTCGTTTGCGTGTCTTCCACTGTATCGTGGAGCAATGCTGCACAGAGTAAATCCGAAGAAATAATTCCTCCTTCGTTCGAGAGGACCTTGGCCAGCTCAATGGGATGGTTAATATAAGGAGAGGCCTCCACGTTTTTTCTCCGCTGGTCGCGATGTTTGTGGGCGGCAAAAGCTAACGCTTTGAGAATTAACGGAATGTTTCCCATGTGTGTGTGCGGCGAGGAAAATGGAATTCAAGAATTTGGTGTTTGTTTAAATCATACTCCTTCCC
>JAOUNC010000297.1 GCA_029881175.1 Nitrospirota bacterium
ATGAAATACGACCTCAAGTATGAATTGCTATCCCGATTTATAGTTAAAGCGCCACTTGAGTTTATGGCTAATTTGATAACCTGTGGATAAATATTTACCTTTAATTTTTGCGCCTGTGGGTAACTTGACTTATTTAAGTGATTGTTTCATTTTTATTTCATTGAAATGCGAAACAACTATTAAACATTGACTATTTCAAGGCTGATCAATACATACAAATCATGATAAGAATGACAAGAAATGGAGAACATCGAGTGGCATTTGGGGGTTCTTCGCTTTGTTTCGTGCGTTGCTGCAAGTTACAGCTTGCCATGCCAAAGAGAGGTATCCTGAGCTCTTCGACGTAGCTCAGGACAAGCTTGGCGAACGATCGGAGTCAAGCCACGGAGCAAGAGGCAAGGCAAGATTTTCCCATGAGCTTGCTCTGAGTGCTGCAGTCGAAGGGACGTAACATGACAACTGGAAGAGGCCTTACCCCAAGCACTTCCGCATCGGACATGGTCTAATGTGGCCTATGCTGAACGTGCCTCATCCTCTGTGTTCCGTCGCCAAACAGGCCACGTCTGCCCTTCGGTTTGGCTCAGGATACACTCCGGCGAAGGGGCTCAGCATGACAAGACTGTTGAGCATATTTCCCTTCTGGTCTTTCTTGGTGGCCTGAACTCTGGCCAGACTCGGGCGAGACATCTCGAACCTCTCAGGCACTCCATGGCCTCCAGCAGCATTCATCTGTTCAGAAGTGAGAAGCGGCAATGCTCGGACCATGAAATCTTCATGATCCTGGAAACCTGCATACAAGTTACCCACACATTCTTCGGAGGAGCTCAATTTAGCTATTCAATCTAAGCGAGAGGCCATGTGTGAGCGTCCCCATTGAATGACTTTTCTTCCAAACCGATCATGTAGGCGATCAAGAATTGATGCCAATCGATGAGCGCGGGGTTGAGCCTGAGGGGTTGCCGCGTCATGTGGTGGAAAGAGCGACAGTTGTTCAGGCGGCGGGCAAAAACTATTACTTCGAATGGTCAGCGAGCGTATGCGAACGCGACGATGGAAACAGCGATGGAATAAGGTTTGAGCCGAGGGAAACATATCAACCTCCCAATGTGTGGGTGTGGATAAGACAGTTGAGCGATGTACCGTGAATTGATCACTATAGAGCAGTGTCAGCCTGAGGCGATGACACAGGCGATGTTGACGACGGAGATCATGACAGAGGGAATCCAGAAGACACGAGAGGCCTCCAATGAGTCGGTCGTGGTCAATCGTATCCGGCTCAAAGAGATAGGAATGCGTCAACGACAACGAGGCTTCGTGAGCCACGACCGGCAAGCAATCAATCCCCCGTGCCCATTGGTAGAGCTGATGGCCCCATCGACCACAAACCGCTTCCAAGGCTTCCAGCCTCACGTCGCGTATCTCACCGATGGTCTGTAGATTCAAGTCGGCCAAGCGGGTGTGGAGTGTGGCACCTCCAGGGCCTCGTAGCCCGGGAAGTGTGGCAACAGGTAAGGGCGCTAAAAAGTCCTGTTCGGAGCCTGCGCGGACATCACACAATTGAGGTGGGGTGAGGAGAGCGCTGGCCATGTGCGCGACAAGCTTATTGGTGCCAATCCCGGCGACGGCTTGCAGCCCAAGCCGAGCCGAGACGTCCCGTTCTAAACGCATTGTCGTGTCAGAGGTTGCGCCAAAGAGACGGGTGGTGCCGGTCAAATCTAAATAAAAATGACCTGGCCTAAACGACTCCCAAACGGGTGCAATCGGTGTGATGAACGGCACTAGGGCATGATGGGCTTTGGCGAGACGAGTCGGGTCGGGAGGAACAAGTCGAAGCGAAGGGCAGCGTCGCCGAGCCTGATCAACTTGCAAGCCAGGGACAACCCCTGCGTGTTCAGCTTCCGCAGAGACTTCATGGATCATGGCCCGGGAGGTATGGGCAAAGGCGACGGCAACGGGGCGTGTCCGTAAGTTTGGGTCGTCAAGTCGCGCCAAAGCCACAGCCAATCGTGGAATCCCAAAACACACAATCTGCCTCTCCATTTTTTCACCAATCGGTAGCCTTGAAAAGCATTTCTTCTCTCTCCGTCATTCCAGCAAGTTGGCGGCTTTCTCTCAGTCGTCATTCCAGCAAGCGTTTAGCTGAATCTCTCGTTGCTTTTCTCTTATCCGTCATCCCTGCATGCTTGTGGCAGGGATCTCTTCTTTAGCCTTTCCGTGTCCTCAAAGAGAGATGCCTGCCAAATACTCGCAGGCATGACGAGCAAAAAAAGTCTCTCAAGCGTCATCCCTGCATGCTTGTGGCAGGGAGCTCTTCTTTAGCCTTTCCGTGTCCTCAAAGAGAGATGCCTGCCAAATACTCGCAGACATGACGAGCAAAAAAGTCTCTCAAGCGTCATCCCTGCATGCTTGTGGCAGGGATCTCTTGTTTAAATAATGTCGTTCCATAAATCGCGCCAGCCAGGGTTGTCCTTTTCGAGAAGCCGAATTTTCCATGCCCGTTTCCAGGCCTTCACTTGTTTCTCTCTATAGATTGCCGCTTCCATCGTCGTGTGCAGTTCATAATAGACAAGACAGTGGACGTGATACTTTTTTGTAAAGCCTTCCGTTGCCTGTATCTTATGTTGCCAGCATCGTGAAACGACGTTGCTCGTCACGCCTACATATAAAACGCCATGGGGTTTGCTCGCTAAGAGATACATACATGGTTGTTTCATCATTATTTCTTCAATCGTCATCCCTGCGTGCTTGTGGCAGGGATCTCTTTTTGTCTTCTCACCTAAAGAGAGATGCCTGCCAAACACTTGCAGGCATGACGGATAAGAAAGGCCTCTTCTGTCATTCCAGCAGGCTGGTGGCTGGAATCTCTTTTTGTCTTCTCACCTAAAGAGAGATGTCTTCCCCCTGCCACCAACTTGCAGGGACAAGCTAACCAGCAGGCATGACGAGCAAAAAAGTCTCTCAACTGTCATCCCTGCGTGCTTGTGGCAGGGATCTCTTCTTGTTTATCCGCAATGGCGAATCACGCCGATCACGACCCCTTCAATCACAAACTCATCGGATGGCGTCACCACAATTGGGACCATCGTCGTATTCGCGGGATGCAATTCGACTTGTTTCTCTTTCCGATAATATTTCTTAATCGTGGCTTCTTGGTTCACGAGGGCCACCACCGTCTGTCCGTTCCTGGCAGTCCGTTGTTTGTGGACGATCACGAGATCACCTGGCAAAATCCCTTCATCACGCATCGACTCGCCTTTCACCCGTAGCGCAAAATTTTCGCCGGTCCGCAACATGGATGGCGGCACCTCAACTAATTCAGCTTGGAGAATAGGCTCAATAGGATTCCCGGCCGCTACGACTCCCACCATCGGAATCTGGGAAGGGGAATCCAGCTGAGAAAGAATGGCTTCCACCACGCCAGGAATGCGGCGTGTCCCGCATTCATAACGAGTAATCGTCATACGGGTCGTGCGAAGGCGTTCAGCCAGTTGAGATTGGGTTAATTCAAGGCGCTGGCGGATCTGTTTGAAAGCTTCAGGCGTCATGTAACCAATGGTTACATAATAGGGAGAAAAGAGTCAAGAAATGGGATCAGCCAAATTTACTTCAATGGGGAAGCGTTGGATAAGTCATGGAATGCAGAGAAAGAGGGGGTATCTAGGCAGAGAAATAACGCTTGCTCGTTTATTTCGAGTATCTTAAGATCATCGTAGTAAGGCTACAATTTTTGAGGAGATCGTATTGTCATGAAAACACCGCACATTAAAGATCTGGCACATGAATTGGTCGACAAGCTTCCTGAGCATTCGACCTGGGATGATTTGATGCATGAGATCTATGTGCGGCAGGCTATCGAAGCTGGCCTTGCGGATAGTCAAGCAGGGCGGACATCTGACGTCAAAGATGTTCGTGCCGAATTTGGACTTCCTCGGTGAATGTTCAGTGGACAGCCACCGCTATTGAACATCTTCGCTCCATCCATTCCTACATTGCTCAAAGTTCTCCGCGCTATGTCCAAAGAATCGTCGACCGTTTGACGAGACGATCTCAGGAAATTTCAGAATTTCCCTTGTCTGGTCGTATCGTCCCGGAAGCCGAGGCCAAACACATTCGGGAAGTAATGGAAGGGCCCTACCGCCTGATCTATTACATCAAATCTGATCAAATTGATATTTTAGCGGCGATTCATGGAGCTCAACAGACTCCGTGGAGTTTGTAAACATCAAAAAAATACAAGGAATTTCTTAAGTATACACTTAAGGAAAGCCTCTATTCAGAGGAGTACCAGATGTTTGAATGGCTGACAAG
>JAOUNC010000298.1 GCA_029881175.1 Nitrospirota bacterium
ACGGAATCAGAAGGGTCTGCAACATGTTGGACCAAGGTCACGAAGGCGTCTTGGGTAAGTGAGTCGGACAGGTTTCCCAAGCCCCATGCACTCCATTGTCGAACTTCATCATCGGTATCCGATAAGCTGGCCACGAGAGCTGAAATACTCTGAGGATGGCTGATTTTCCCCAAAGACAATGCTGCCGTTCGCCGCGTATCAGGTTGAGGATCCTTTAATAACGCGATGAGTCGTTCTGCGATTTGCGCGGGAGGCTCTGGGGTTGTCTCAACAATACAGCTCGTGAGAACGAACAGGAAAAGCGCCCCGATAAAGGGTGCGAGTCCTTTGGGAAAGAGAAAATTTCTCAAGAAAATGCTAGACGGATCCGGAGGGTTCCTTGGGTGCCAATGGTTCCTTGGCAACCTCAATGGATTCTTTCATTTCCTGTTCGGCGGCTTCCAATTCTGCTTGTATCGTCCGCATTTGAGGATCAATGGAATTTTTTATATCTGCAGCGGCATCGCGAAAGGTGCGTACGGCACTTCCAAGTCCTTCGCCTAATGACTGCATATCTTCAGATGCAGTTGAGGCTGCTTTGGCTTTGAGCGCTGCCTGCTGAGCTTGGACTCTTGCCACGGCTTGTTTATTGACAATCGCTGAAGGCCGCTTCGCCACGGGTTTTGCTTGGGCTCCAGGAGGAAGTGGAGGATATTGCGCGGAAGCGGTTGGCGCCGGTTGGGCTTGCCGATCTTCCATGGATATTGGTCCTGGAACCGTGATGCTTGGTTGACTCGGTGTGGAACTGGAAACATTCGAACCTTTGATGGGTTGTTGCGCCGGTTTTGGGCCGGCACCTTGATACAGCAAAGCTGCCGTGGTACCTGGAGTCTGTTCTGGACCTGCCTGATAGGGTTGATTGGCCGCTGGACCAGGTTGAGGGTTATTTGCGGATGAAGTCTGGACCGAGGTCAAATCTGCTGATGGGTTCCCAGCGAGGTCACCGGCTGGCTGAGATGCCTGTGGATCATTGGGATCCAGAGGAGGAGAGATGTCTGCGACCTCCTTCTTGAAGCCTTTCAGCGCTTTCCCGACCCCTTCACCAATTTGCGGTAATCGACCCGCCCCGAAAATGATCAGGATAATCACTAAAATGATCATGAGTTCCGAGAACCCCATGGTTCCGAACATAGTACAACCCTTTCTCTTCAGTGCAATCGCACCATCAATAAGTCGAGTATCTGCAAAGACTCTATCTTTCAAGATTGACGAGTGTCAACCCAAATGCGGTAGGCTTTGTTATGACAGTCTTCGAAGAGTTGGCTGTCATTGTCTCTTACCATTCTTCTTTGAGAAAGTGGGTTGTTGGATCAGATGTCTTTACTTTCACCACCACAGATTCCTCTCTTCCGGATCACTCTTTTTTATGGGCCGGAAGTGGTTGAGGGTGCTTCAGATACAGTACACTGTGTCTTTAATGTCAAAAAACGATCCTGGAAAGGCGGAGTACAAGTTGGCATTGCCTTGGAAAGGACTCAAATACAACAGTTAGAGCACAAGCTCGGATTTCAGCCTTGGATTGAGGAGCATTTGTATGGTGTTCCAAGCGATGAACGAGACGACTACCTGAAAAATGGGTACGACTTATTCATTCAATTCATCTGTTTTTACAAGCTGGGAGTGTATATTCAACAGGGGATTAAACAAGAGAATATTCAAGTCTCAGGTGAGTGGCTCGTTTTGGAAACTGACGAAGCGGTTCAACGGGAGGCCGAGAGCATTAAGCAACAAATTATTGTCGAATTAGATGTTGAGGAGTACGAGAAAGGGCGCAACTGATCTTCGGCATAAACCTTGCTATATTATGTGGTGATCAGAGAGATGCTCCGAGAAGGAAAATTGTATAATTAAAAAAAGTGTTTTAGAGACACAGGTACAAAGGAGGGTTTGGCGTGATGAAACAATCTCAATATTTTTGGAAGTCTTCACTCAAGCGAGGGACAAGTATTCTTATGCTTATTGTATTCGCTCTCGTGGTGGGATTTGGGGCACCGGGCGTTAGCTTTGCGGCTGAAGGGGAAAGCAGCCCAAGTAATGAGGCCGCTCTGGGTGTTGGAAGTTTTTTCTTAACATTGGTGTATGCGCCTGTGAAGTTGGCCTATGCCATCGGAGGGGGAATAGTAGGTGGTTTTGCCTATGCATTGACTGGTGGTGATCTTGAAACCGCCCAAGATGTATGGGAACCAAGTGTGTATGGCACGTATGTTATTACGCCAGACCATTTGAAAGGTAACGAACCTGTCAGGTTTTTTGGGGTTTCCGCCTATGATGAAGAGACACCCTATGTGACGGAAAAACTGAATTAAATTCCAGGGTATGGCCCCAAAAATCGGAAAACCAGTTATTGGAGTGACCCCGGATTTCAATGCCGGCAACCGTACAGATATGGGGGGCAAAGAGCCCACCTATTTTTTGCGAGCCCGGTATCTTCAAGCGATCCAAGAAGCAGGGGGCGTGCCATTGATCCTCCCTCTGCTTCGCGATCCTGCCCAGCACACATTCCTTTTACAACGAGTTGATGGGTTGTTGGTGACCGGAAGTGGGTCTGATCTTGCTCCTCGTTTGTATGGAGAACGGCAGCGATATCCCTTTCAGCAAATGAGTGAAGAGCGGGCGCAATTGGAACTTGGTCTCTCGAAACTCGCTTTTAAGTACCAGGTGCCCACTTTGGGGATTTGTGGAGGGATGCAGTCCATGAATGTGGCTTTGGGGGGGACGTTGATTCAAGATATACCATCCCAGATTGTCTCAAAAATTCAACATGCGCCCAAAAAATCGGCGACGAAAACGGCGCATCTCGTTCATATTGAGCCGAAGACATTGCTTCGAACAATTATTAAAAAATCCAGCATGCCTGTGAATAGTTCACACCACCAATCAGTCAACGCTATTCCGCCCTCCTGTCATGTGAGTGCCATGGCTCCTGATGGAGTCATTGAGGCCATTGAGTCCTCAGGACATCCTTTTTGGTTAGGCGTGCAGTGGCATCCAGAATTTCTTTACCGACAAGATGGTCTTCAACAACGATTGTTTTTGTCTTTCATTAAAGCGGCGAGTCAGGCTGCCCGCAGCTAAGGGTGAGAAGGCCTTCCCCACCGATCCCACCCAGATATTCTTTACCTGTGGAAAAAGGTAAGCGAACAGATTCTACGATGCGGGTGTTTCCTGCTGGGGAGGGGTGTCAGCTTTGGCAGGTGGCTTAGTTTGAGATTCTGCCGAAGCCTCAGGCGTTTCGGCATCCGACGCTTGAGTCTCAGCTTTCGCTTTTGCAGGAGCCGCGGCCGGTTTCGGAGGTGGTTTGGGTTTTTCTGGTTTGATCCCGCCTTCCCAATGTGGCCCGGTATACATTTCCTCGGCTAATCCGGCCTCTTTCCATTTGTTTTCAAAATCAGCGGCAGCACGGTTAGGTGTATCACCAATTCCGACTCTACGGTTCCAAGGATAGATGCGCGGAGAAATCTGGCAGATGGAACCATCCTGTCGCATATACAGTGCAATGGGATTCCCACGGTAGGGTCCAAAAATAATATGCACGGTTCCGACTAATTCAGGGAGAGACTCCATAATTTGCATTTCCATCAACAGGCCGTATGAAATGGGGAGTAATAGTGCCATAGCCCTCCGTGGAGTGCAAGGTAGATGGAAGCAGAAAAACCAAAGGAGGCACGAGAATTCTGGTGTCTCAAAAATTGGCCAGAATGACGGTTGGAGGGAAAGGAAAACTTATTTGGTCAGAAGCGGATCAATGACCGGCTGTTCAGTTTTTTTCAACAGATATAAGGCAAGCATCAGGACGAGGATGACCATGACATGTAAGCCCATATCCAACAGGTAATGACGGAAGGCTTCTTCGGGTACGTTGTCCTGATGGGAAAATTCGGCTCCGGCCGTTAAAATGCGCCGGACAGATGCAATCACTCCCACATGGAGGAAAGGTTCGAGTCGAATCCGGTCTGACTGCAAAAAGCCTAGGACCGTGCGAAAGAGTTCTAACAGAATAATGACAAACAACAAATCATTCAGCAGGGCAATGGTCGCTGGTAAAAAGGCCTCTCTCACAGATTGCAGGTACGCGAACCAGCTGTATCCGAACACCAGCATTCCCACCATGAGAAAGCTCAAGCAGGCAGTGATATACCCCCACCGGTCGAGAAACTGCATCCAGCGAACCCATTGCTTAATTGATTCTGGCGTCCAACCCAACATAATTCACCCGTCTTCCT
>JAOUNC010000299.1 GCA_029881175.1 Nitrospirota bacterium
CGATGTAATGTTCCCCTCCCACAACTTCCCTCCTCAATTCCCAGATTTTGGAAAATCTCCTTTTATTGCTACCCGAAGAAGCTAGGGAGTTTAAGTGTTTCCTGGTCCTTCCCTTTCGCCTCATTCAACCAAAAAACAGCAGTTGGATCACGAAAGTCTGCACAACCTCCACACCTAGAAAATCTTAAATATCTCTCATCACCCGTAAGGTGACCAGCAGTTGTAAAAATTTCCTAGGAACATAAATGGCTTGCCCAGCTTTTTCGCACTCTAGGTTCAATAGATCCTATGGGGTCATGTTTGAGGTTGATTGGATGGCCTCTCGTCTCCACTTGCACAAATGAATATTCCGGGAATGCGGCTGTATCTTTATGGAGAGAGCTTGCCGGCTGTGTTGTCGCCGAAAAGTTACGCACATACGAAAGCGAATTTGAGGGAATTTGGCTTGTAGTTCGAAGATTTTCACCGCATGACTTCGTGGGTGGTTGCCAGGGCAGTCATGGCGTTGGAGCAGCTGCAAGAAATAGGGTTTGAAAGCGAGTATGGTGTGGTCCCGCACTTTTTTGGGAAAGTCCAAGTCGCGGGATAAAATCTCCAAGGATTGGAGGCGGTGGAGTTTCAGCTGAATCTTTTTGAGACATTACCCTCTTCATTCAGGAGGAATTTCCCTTGTAAACGTTAGAGGATCTGAAAAGTCTGGGGTAACAAGTGAGAGACATGGTCAATGCCTTGAAGCAAGGGAACGTTCAGGTTCTTGAATCGTTGCTGGTTAACATGGGTGAATACCCTGAGTTGAATCAGACATTCGTGAGCAATCGAAATCATGATTGGCTTCCACGCATTGAGCAAGCTCTTCAGGAAAAAGAGCCTGTCTTTATTGTTGTAGAGGGGCGCTGCATTTCCTGGGAATGGAGGGCCTGGTCGCAGCTCTAAAAGAAAAGGGGTATCGTGTTCAACATTTGTAGTCTGTACACAAGAGATGAAATAACCCGTCTTTCTTGTAGGGAGTGTTGAATAATTATATTTTAAAGGGCAAATACGCCCACAGACACGTAGTATATCTGAAGCATATGGGCTGTTCAAAAACGTTCGTCCAGCAAGGCCGCAGCCAGTTTTGCGCGCGGAGCGTACTTCCAGTACGTGAGCACGGAAAACTGGTGAGAACGCCGCTGGCGGCTTTTTTCAACAGCCTCTTGGAGAATGTCAGCCAGGACAGTGGGACGGAAAGACAGGGGGATGGTACACTTGGTCAGAATGAACGGAGCCGATATCAATAGTCACAGGGGAGATGTCAGCAAATGATTACTGCAATAGGTGATGTGTTACGACGGTGTTATGAGCGTGGATGGATTACCAGTCGTGATGGCAATTGTAGCCTTCGACGAGCCAGAAGCGTCTATCTCTCTATTACTCCATCAGGTTGGCGAAAAACCATTGTCCATCCAGAGCATATGATCAAAATTAAGTTCGTGGATGGAAAACTGCAGGTGTCGCCTGGAACCAATCCTTCGGGTGAATTGCACATGCATTATCTCTTAACCAGAGGCATGAATCGTACGCGGGCTGTCGTGCATGTGCATCCTACGCATGTCGTGGCTGCTATTTATCGAGGATTCGATCTCCAGAAAATCTGCCAGGATTTTCCAGAAATCTACCGTTATACGCGTATTGGTCCCACCGTTCCTGCACTCCCTGCCGTGAGTTCAGAGCTAGGTGAGGCGACCGCCCATGCCTTGGGGGTCACAGAGAAAAATCCTGTGGGCGATTTCGATATTGTCGGCCAGGCGAATCACGGCGTATGTTCCATGGCACCAGATCCCTGGTCGGCCTATGAACACATAGAACGCCTGAATCATATTTGCGAAATTGTCCTGGCCAGCGGCGTCTCCCCTTAGCAGAATGGTGAAAATGGCCGTCAGCTTTGTTCTCGCTGCACTTGCAAACTCAACGTACATGAGTACGCTTCGTCTGCTCGCTTGCTGCGACCGCGCTGAGCAACCATTTTGACCATTCTGCCAACTGGTCGGTGGATTTGTTCTTGCTTCGCCCAGAGACTCAACGTACATGAGTATGTTCGTTCCTTCGCTCCCTGCGGGCGCGCTGAACGATCATTTTGACCATCCTGCCAACTACGTTTAGATCTTAAGAAGTCCCTACTCTCTTGCCGAGTAACTTGAGACCAGCTATCATTTTTTCTCTGTTCAATTTACCTTAGAACAATCTTGCTTCATTTAAATAGAAAGGATTATTGATGGCTTCAAAGAAATCGGTTCGCAAGACGCCTGCCAAAAAAACCCTGAAAGCAAAAACCACTACTAAGAAAAAACCCGTTGCCAAAAAAGGTAAGGCTAAACCGGCCGCTAACCCTACTGCCCTTAAAAAGAAGGCAAAAGTGGCTTCAGGTAAAAAGGGCACCGGAGTAGCGAATAAACCCAAAAAGGTCGTAAAACAGGCGGCGAAGAAGAAAGTTCCGGCCAAAGCCTCTGCTGGGAAAACGAAGGCTGTAACCAAAAAGACGGTGTCGAAGAAAACGAAATCGACGCCTAAAAAGAAAGTGGTGAAGCCTGTTTCTAAGCCAAAAACTAAAAAGCCAGTTCAGAAAAAGCCATTGGTTCAAAAAAAGAATATTCCTGTTGCAAAGAAGAAAACAAAACCCAACCCAACGAAGAAGCCAATACAGAAAAGTGCGTCCTCATCGGCACCTGCAGCTCCACGTGTATCAAAAACCAAAGAGCCGGTTCTTTCTGCACATGAACGCTACAATATTGGCGGGCTCTTTGCTTGTGCGATTGAACGTGCGAATGATCCTGATTGTTCACGTCTTCGGGCGGTGCTTCGGCATTTAGATCTCTCTTCCCAGGAAAAAGACAATCTTATTCGCCTGTCTGAAGGGCTGATGATTCCGAAGTTGTTTGCGGAGAGCATACCTGAGCAGAAATTAGCGTTGGTCCTAACGGATTTAGTGAAATTTGCGAGGAGGGAAGGAAGCTACGAGAAACACTGGCGTGAAGAGCTTCAGCAGATTGGTCTATGGCTTGGGGTGCTCCCAGCCCATTTCCAGGCCATCGAACACCAAGTCAAACGCTAAGCCTGAACAGCTAAGGCAAGTTTGAAAACTGGAAGACGGTGCTTGAGTCTTAAGGCTAGAAGGGGCGCCAAAGATTTTGGGTCCTTTTGCCATTTCAAAAGGACCTTGGCTGTCGGGAGGAACTATGCAAAAGGATAAATTGATATAGTTCCTACTACCTTTTCTCTCCTCTAATTGCGAGGACTAGAAGAAGCGAGTACAATAATTACGTGCCGGAACTCTGTCGATTTTATGGAATCATCATTCGTATGTATTTTGAAGCTATGGAACCCCATCACACGCCACATTTTCACGCGTACTATCAAGACGAAGTGGCTGTCTATCAAATTGATTCGCTCGAATTATTGGCTGGTTCACTTCCGAAACGACAACAACGCCTCGTCGAAGCATGGGCCGAATTACATCAACAGGAGCTTTTGCGAGATTGGGAAAGACTCCAAACAGGAAATGCCCCACTCCCTATTGCACCTCTGAAATAAAAGTGAAGCCAAAAGCATGAACCATCCTATTCATCGGGTTAAAGACTTTGCCATTGTGGCCCCTTACACGTTACGAGTGGATTTTGAAGATGATACTCTTCAAGTCATTGATTTCCAGCCCATTCTGACTGGGAATTTCTATGGCCCATTACGGGATCTCCACTTCTTCAATCAAGTGAAACTAGACACAGAAGTTCACACCCTGGTCTGGCCCAATGGTGCCGATTTTGATCCTGCTACACTCCATGATTGGCCCAGGTATCAAGAAGCCTTGATCCAACGGGCCAAAACTTGGGATCAAGTATCCGCCTAACTTCGAATTGAAATGGATTTAATTCGTGTCTGACCCCTTATCTTGAGAAGAAATTCAACAAATCGGACTCTGGCTCGGCATGTTCCCTGCACAAGTGCAAGAAATTGAACAACGAATAAAACGGTAAGCCTAAAAATCTAAGGCGAGTGTGAAATCCGGAAGATCATCTTTGAGTTGCTTAGGTGTCATAGTCAGATTTTGATCTGGCCGACAGTCTCAGATTCGATTTAAAGCGGACGCTCACGAACTTTGTGGAGCAATGACTCTTCTCGACCCAAAGCGGTCATTAGGGTCGCGGCCAGATCAGTTCAATATGTAAAGTAAAAACTTGCATTCCAGTTGGTAAATGGTTGCCGTACGGATCGGTTATGCCAAGAC
>JAOUNC010000300.1 GCA_029881175.1 Nitrospirota bacterium
TTCGCACGTGTGGCATGTGGCCTTAGATGGTTCAGGTCAATTCACCTTGATTCAAGAAGCGATTGATCAGGCGGCCTCTGGCGATACTATTGTGATTAAAGCTGGAACGTATGCTGAAGATGTGACTGTGCACAGCAAAGATGGATTATTCATCATGGGGGAAGGGATAGACCGTGTGTTTCTCACGGGAGAGAAGCGGGTAGGGACGCTTCATATTGGCAAATGGCCTTATGGAGCCACCAATGTCACGATTCAAGGGCTGACGGTTTCTCAACATGGTGGGTTGGGTGTGGGAATTTTTAATGGTAGCGGGGTCCATCTTAAGAAGATTCATGTCAAAGGGATGGTATTTAGCCAACAAGTTCAAGGGGTCCATATTGAAGATTGTCTCATAGAAGGTAGTGAGACCACCGGTGTGGCGTTTGCCAATTCCACGGGGACGCTTGCGGGAAATACCATTCAACATAATGACCATGGCATTGCCCTTGGGGGAAATTCTGAGGTAACCCTCCGGCACAACGTGATTTCTCATAATCTTTTTGAGGCCGTGCTGATGACTGATCAATCCAAGGCCACGATTGTTCAGAATACGTTTGTCCGCAATGGAGGTGGCATGGCCTTTCATGATAAGGCCGAGGCGGTTGTTCAAGGTAATATTATTAGTGAGAGCAACGTCGGGTTGTTTTTTTCCTCTCAAAGTCACACCACATTGGCGTTTAATGCCTTCTCCGACAACCAGCGTGATTATGTGCTAGAGGGAACACCTCAACCCACTCATGCCCAGCGTGCCGGGAAGACTGATGTGATGCATGCTCCCGGTTTTGTGGATTCTCAAGAAAACGATTTTCGGTTACGCCAAGATTCTTTGTTGCTCAACATCGGAGAATTTTCTTATTTAGGCGCACTTCCTCCACTTCCTCCACAACAATAATCTCTACCAGATTTTAGTAGGGCTGTTGTAAACAAATGGCTCGCCTTTCAGGATGAGCCAGGCAATAGGTTGTCCCCTTCGGGATGCAGGATGCAATTCGCGGCCTTTCTTTCAGGATGGTTCAGGATAGGACGGGATGGTCCCTCCCCCAAAGCTCAGGGCATGTTTTTTTTGAACCGCCCCGAGGCCTCTGATATCTAACGAACCTGTGAGCCTATATGCCCTTCGAAATTATGATTCAACATTCTCTTAGTGCGATCTTTGTTTTCTGAACAAGTATGAAGCTTAGGAATGAACGGACATGTGGCAGGGGAACCGTGGCTGAGGTTAGGAAGTTGGTTTGGGGCGAAGGGTTAACTTATTATGTTCCGCATCTAAGGTAATCAAAAAATTTTTGAGAAATGACATGCCTAATAATCCTTCAATCTGCTCGGGGATATCAGGCAGATCATGGATGGCCACGGCGACATGGTGGGCTTGCGCATCGCCAACAGTAAGAGTTGCCAGGTAGTTCATGTTGACTTGTACGGACCCTCCTGCGGTGTTGACAGTCAGGAGTTCATTGTCGGTTGTCCCCAGAATGCCAAGATCAATGGCGATGTTGGTGGAGAGGACGGTCATTGAAGCTCCGGTATCCACAATAAGATGGGCTATCCGTTCGTTATTGAGGTGGGCTTGAACAACAAAGGAACCGCCAATTCTTTTTAGAGGGATGATGATATCTGCATCTGATTGAGGGGTTTGATTGGGTTCCTGCGACAATGAAGACTCTGACGGTGTTGCCTGATTCTGGAAACGTTGAGTGGTCGCCGAGACGGTATCTTGCGAGGGTGGAAGCATACTTGAGGGTTGGTTCTGGGAAGGCCGCATGGAAGATTCTATTCGTGAACAGTCGTTCAGTTGAGCGGGGTTATCGGTTAAAACAGTCGTTCCTGATGGATCCTGGCAACTATACATGGCCGTGATTCCTAAAGAAGGCCACAGCCAGAGTAGGGTGACTATGATGAGAAATACCCAACGCCCTGTCTGGTTTTGCTTACTCATTTTGAGGGTGTGCCCTAAGAATGTCATAGGAAAGCATAGCAGGCTGATGGGGAAAAGAGCTATGCTAGAAATTAGCTGCGAGTTTCAGGTGTGAGCGGAATTGTGGCTTGAACCTGGTTGCCAGTTTCCCAAATCTTGGTGGAAAGAACAATTGTTTCGGGTTCAATTTTGTTGACTTGGACCTGGCCTTCCAACATTTCCCCTTGCTTCACAATATAAATTGCCTGACCATTGGTAATGAAGGCCTGACTTTCTCCCCCTTTAGTGAGATACCCCAAAAAGCGAAATTGGTTGAGCTGTTGCCGGGCTCGTTGAGCGGCCAGCTCTCCAGGAGAAGGACCGGGTGGTGGTGGTGGTGGTGGGGGGGGCGCCATGACGGGGGAAGGCTGTGACGCCTTGGGACGTTCCTGCTTGGCGACCATCCTTTGCGACCCAAACGGAGCAAAAATATTGCGAGGTTGAGAGAATGTCACGGTTTGCCTGGAATTGGGGAATGATGCCCCTAAAGAGAGGTCGTGGACTGAAGGGAGGGTCGAATCTGCTTGTGCTATGGATGCAGAAGAATCGTTGCCCCCGGATTCTGAATCATCCGCCAACTGGTAGGCCATCATGCCTCCCCAAGCGACAAAGAGTCCAATGAGTACGAATCCTTTTTGTTGATTAGTCATCAGGCCTTGGTTTTCTTGAGGTGTAGGGGAAATTCAGTGAGAAAGGTTGAGACCGTCAACCTAAAGAGCACGCCGTTCTTTTTTTTAGAACTTTCCACAGAGAGTTTCTCGATAAAAAGATAGGGCCATCGCTTTTCGAGTTCGTAGATGAATTTTCTGATAGCCTCATAGTCCCCTTGGGCTTCGAAGGCAAAGGTGCCTTTGGCGGCTAATTTATGTGAGAGCGGTTTAAAGTCATATCCCATTCCCGGAATCATCACATGGTTTCGTTTAGCCAAATCGGCAATGGCTAAACTGAGATCCATAAATTCTCGATAATTGGGCAGCGCCTTCCACGTTGTCGCAATGATTCCTTGGGTTCGTTGGGCCACCTGGATTTGCTTTTGGATCAGTTGGGCGGATTGATAATCAACAGCAGCTTGCGCCATTCGATCTTGGGCGGGGTAAAACATCAACCCAAACATGCCTATTGCTGAAAGCCCCGCTAACACGGCAATCACGAATAAGGGCATTAAATTCCGTGAAATAAGGAGCGTGGTCTTGGACTGTTGGAACATGGAAAAAGGTGTCATGGTTGTTTAAGACTTCTTGGCCTTCGCTTGAGGATGATTGGGATCATAGAACACTTTCATGGAAAAGACGGTCGTTGATTGATCTTGAGTCTCTTTTTTTTGTTTGTTGGCATGTTGAGACAAAATGACATCGTGAAAAGCCGGATGGGTTTCGAGGCGGTGGATCAACTGGTTTAAATCCTGTAGCGATTGCGTCGAACCATTGAGCAAAACGGTATTGGTTTTTTCCTCAAGAGAGACGGCATTCATCCTAATGCTGCCAGGAAGGGCGGCCTCGAGATCAGTCAGCAATTGCGTCCAGGAAAACCCCACACGTTCTCGTACCTGTTTGACAAAGGAAATTTGTTCCGGAAGCTGTTGAAGCGCGCGATTCGACAAGTCAATTTCATGAGTTTTCGCCTGGTCGACGACCTGTTTCGTTTGAGCCATGATCGTGCGAATTTGGTCTTCTAGTTCATCAATGTTTTTATGGAGAGTGGTGCCGGTCCACCAGAAAGATAAGGTGAGCGTGATTCCCACAAGGGTGATCGCTTTAAGAACAAACTGTGCAAGCTTCAGGGTATTAATGCCTGGCGTGGAGAGATTACTGTGAACGCGTGGAACCATTAGGCCACCATTAAACTGGCATAGCCGGGTAGGGCTGACCAGATGTTGGAATCTTGAACAAAACGGCCTTCTCGTTTATTGAGTTGGATCGCGGTAGAGAGCGGAATGACTTGAATATCCGAAATACTCAATCCGCTAACTTTGGCCGTTTGTTGAAGAGACTCTGGGGTGGGAAGGAGCTTATGCCCATGTTCCAGGTCGCTTACCACAAAAAGAGTGGCGAGAGAGGGCAAAGAGTCATCTTGTGAGAATGTTTCTAGATAATATTGCAGTGTGGCTAATATTTCTTTCTCGACTTTTGTTGCCGTATAGAAAGGGTAAGGGTGTATGACGCTATCTCCCTCACGAGGGCCCTCCGCATTAATAAGCGTTGGGAGGTCTTGCCAGTCTTTTGGGTCAACATTTCCCTGATTGTCTGGATCGAATGGTGCGGCA
>JAOUNC010000302.1 GCA_029881175.1 Nitrospirota bacterium
CCGGGGCAGGAATTCTTGATTGTCAAAAAGCGTTGCAAGATACGGGAAGCGACATAGAAAAAGCGATTGATTTGTTACGTCAGAAAGGCCTGGCCGCCGCCCAAAAAAAAGCCGGGCGCGAAACAAAAGAAGGGCTCATCTCCTCGTATATTCATGCCGGCTCAAAAATCGGCGTTCTTCTAGAAGTAAATTGCGAAACAGATTTCGTCGCCAGAAACGAAGAGTTTCAGGCCTTCGTTAAAGAAATCGCACTGCAAATTGCGGCGTCTCAACCGGCTTTTGTCAAGCGAGACGATATTCCTGCGGACCTCGTCGAACGGGAAAGAAATATTTATTTGGCCCAAGTGAAAGAATCAGGCAAACCCGAAGCCGCGTGGGAGAAAATTGTCGCTGGCAAATTAGAAAAATACTATCAAGAGCAATGTCTGTTGGAGCAAGGCTTTATTAAAGACCCCAAGGTCACCATTCAAGAGATGGTTTCCCAAAAAATTGCCAAATTAGGCGAAAATATCTCGATTAGTCGATTCACGCGCTATCAGCTTGGCCAAGAATAATGCCGTCGAAATACCGCCGCGTTCTCTTAAAAATCAGTGGAGAAATGCTAGCCGGCGATCAAGAATACGGTATCCAACCGTCTGTTCTTCATAATCTTGCTGGTGAAATTGCTGACGTCATGACCATGGGTGTGGAAGTGGCCATTGTCATAGGCGGGGGAAATATTTTTCGTGGACTTGCCGCCAGTGCATCGGGCATGGAGCGGGCTTCGGCAGACTACATGGGCATGCTTGCAACCATGCTGAATGCCCTCGCGCTCCAGAATGCCCTAGAAAAGCTCGATATCCCTACTCGCGTACTATCGGCCATTGAAATGCGTCAATTAGCCGAAGGCTATATTCGACGACGGGCCATTCGGCATCTCGAAAAAAAACGTGTGGTTATTTTTGCGGCAGGAACTGGCAATCCATACTTTACAACGGACACCGCTGCGGCGCTTCGTGCCATGGAAATTGGCGCAGATGTCATTATGAAGGGCACCAAGGTTGATGGAATCTATGATGCCGATCCGATGACCACGCCCACGGCAAAGCGATTCACGGAATTACCCTTTCTGTCCGTCCTCAACAAAAGTCTTAAAGTAATGGATGCCACGGCCATTACACTCTGCATGGACAATGATCTACCCATCATTGTGTTCAATCTCACCTCATCTGGTAACATCAGAAAGATCATAGAAGGCGAACCCATTGGGACGATGGTTTCGAGAAACGCTAGCCTCAACGAGTAAAAGGGGGCGATCATGGTCGATCCAACCATTCAAAAAGTAAACCAACTGATGGAGGGGGCAATTGAGCACCTCAAAAGAGAGTTTACCGCAATTCGAACCGGCCGTGCGTCCTTGGGTCTCCTTGACCACATTAAAATTGACTATTACGGCACGCCAACGCCCCTCAAGCAAGTGGCCAACCTGGGAATCCCTGAAAGCCGCCTGATCACCATTCAACCCTGGGATGTCTCTCATATTAGAGAAATTGAGCGCGCTATTATCAGCTCCGATCTTGGGCTCTCCCCGTCAAATGATGGCAAGATCATTCGGCTACCCATTCCTCCACTGAGTGAAGAACGACGAAAAGATCTCGTGAAGCTCAGCAAGAAATATGGGGAAGAAACCAAAGTGCAAATTCGTGGATTTCGGCGGGATGGCAATGATGAATTGAAACGCCAGCAAAAGGACAGCACCATCACCGAGGATGATCTTCGTCATTTAGAAAATGAAACTCAAAAATTAACTGATAAATTCATTCACACCGTGGACGAGCTCATCAAGAAAAAGGAGGAGGAAATACTCGCAATCTGAACCTCTTTTTCTTTTCACCCGGTCTCTTCATCTCCATCACTGATATCCTCCATGCCCCGTTCGCCACTTACTGTTGGCATTCATCTCGGCACCCTCAAGGCGAACTTCCAACACATTCGTCAGCTCATTGCTCCGTCTACGAAAATTCTACCGATCATCAAAGCCGACGCTTATGGCCACGGAGCAGTGCCCGTCGCGCAGACCTTAGCACCGTTAGGAATTTTCGGGTTTGGCGTCGCCTCCGTACCAGAAGGCATCGTTCTTCGAGAACATCGAATCCAAACCCCCATCATCATCATGGGCCCCCTCTTGGGGGATCATCTTCAAGACATCATTCATTATGAGTTAACACCAGTCATTTCCCACCCTGATATTCTCCACCAACTACTCACGCAACTCCCCTCGAATACCCGGCCATTCCCGATCCATCTTAAAATCGATACGGGATTACATCGCTTAGGCTTTGACGCACAAGAAGCGCTCCCCATTATCACCTCACTCTCCCGATCAACGGCTTCCGTAACCATCCAAGGCCTCCTCACACATTTTGCTGATGCGGACAACCCTGATCCAACGCTCACGAACCAACAGCTCTCGCAGTTCCAGGCATTTATGAAGCAAGTCATCGCTCAAGGAATCCACATCCCTATTTACCATATGGCCAACAGCGCCGGTATTCTCTTTCATCCAACCTCTCATCTGGACATGGTACGACCGGGCATCATGCTCTATGGCTATACACCCGGACAGGAAAACCATTCGGCTCTGATAAAGCTTGAACCGGTCATGCACGCGCAAACATACATCGCGCACTTGCGTTCGCTGCAGCCAGGAGAAGTCGTGGGATATAACGCACTCTTCCGAACAAGACGGCTCTCACAAATTGCCGTCCTGCCGGTTGGATACACTCATGGCTTTCCTCGACACCTTACAGGCATCGGGCATGCGCTGATAAAGGGTAATCCAGCACCAATCATCGGAAAAATTTGTATGGATATGATGATGGTGGATGTCACTGACATCCCGAATCCAACAATCGGAGAAGAAGTCGTCTTGTTAGGCAAGCAAGGAGAAAAGAAAATTACGGCACAAGATTATGCAGGCTGGCTGAATACAATCCCCTATGAAATCATCTGTGGCATCGGAGGGAAAGCCAATCGAATCTACTATTCACAAGAATAGCAATGTTTTTTAGCGAAGTAGGCCAAAACCAAAAGTCGGAAAACATATAGATTGAATGTTCGGGCTACTAGGAAGAGGTTTTCAGCTTTCGTTTCAACTTTTTTTCCACACTCGCCACTTTCCCGGACAAACGGCCTGTATGGCCCTTTCGATAGTCAATCTTCATCACACACGAAATTCGTGGGCAGTCTTTCCTCATGCGTTCATAGCATTGCTTGACCACACCCAAGACCTCATCCCATTCACCCTCTAATACCGTACCCATTGGATTCAATTGATAATCCACCCCGCTTTTATCAATGATATCCAATGAACGAGAAACATATTTACTCACGCTTTCGCCCTTCCCCAGCGGCGACATACTAAATTCGAGTAAGACCATCATCCACCATCCTTCCCGACCTGTTCCAACTCCTGCTCTCTCGACAATTTCCAGGAATTGGGATACTGCAACGTCGCCGTCAAAGCAAACCCGTTGACCGCTTCGAGTAACCGTTCCCGCCGTCGAAGGTCGCTGGCTTCGGTTTTCTTCAATTCCTCGCGCAACGCGCCTAACCAATCTAAAAATTGCTCAAATTCTTCATCAAAAACCGCCTCAAGATTTTCACGAAGCGTTCGGGCTAAGGCAGGAGCATTTCCACTCGTGCTAATGGCCATGCGCAAAGATCCTCGCTTAACCAACGCAGGCATCAACATCGTGGAATATTCGGCTTGATCCATCGACCACAACAAAAACCGCTCAGTCTTAGCCAATTCATATAAGGATTTGGCCAACGCCAGATCGTCTTTTAAAAGGTTCAAAATCACCACAACGCCTTGAACATCCGTCGAGCGAAAAGTTCGCCCGCGATGAATAATTTTCCCTGAAGCGGTTAATTTCTTCAAGTCACCATGTAAGGTTGGATGAACAACTGTCACTTTTGCCCCAGCATCCAGCAGGCGCGTGGTCTTTTCGACAGCTTCCTCGTCCCCGCCTATTACCAGGCATTGGCGCCCATCCAAATCTAACGTCATTTGCAAACCAGCAGTCGTACTCATACGCAAAAACCTCCTTCACAAAGCCCGTATCATACCCAAGATACCCTGGGGAAGAAAGGGGGAATTCTGTTCATGTCCAACAGCCCATACCTTCGCACCAAAACCCTGGCTGCACAAATTGGATGATCAAACCCAAAGCAGCCACCATGCTGTAAGGAGAGAGAGAGAAACCCATGAG
>JAOUNC010000301.1 GCA_029881175.1 Nitrospirota bacterium
CCCTCGAAAAGCTTGGGGCTCACCTCGCCGAAGAACAGAAAACGATTCTCAAGGAAATGAAATCCTTGGTCCGGAATATTCGCCACATGAAGCAAATCATTCTCTCTCATCAAGGGATGGTTAAGTCTGTGGGGCATGCCGAGCGCATCTCGTTAGTTGATGTCGTCGCCCATGCCATGGAACTGAGTTTTCAGCCAGAAGATGATAGGTGGATCACGATTTGTCCTGATTACCAGGAGGTGCCGACGGTTTGGGCTGATCAACATCAATTGTTGCAGATCCTGGTGAATCTTCTTCGAAATGCGAAGCAAGCGATGCGGCAGCATACTTTGGATCGCCACAAGCTTATTCTCAATGTGAAATTGAAAGAGGATGATGAGAGGTTTGTTGTGATGACGATCCAGGATAGCGGGATAGGGATTGCTCCTGAGCATTTGTCCAAAATGTTTGTGCGAGGGTTTAGCACCAAACCTGACGGCAATGGGATTGGGCTTCATAGTTCAATCATTGCCATCAAGAACATGGGGGGCTCGATGGCTGTCCACAGCGATGGTCTTGGTCAAGGTGCCACGTTTACTCTGATTTTCCCTGTTCACGAAGAGGCGGTGTTGGCATGAAGAGTGAGCGACGCCGATAGGGTCAGCGGTTCTTGAAGATTCCTGAGTGTACGATGGTTGATGTGCGGCAATTCTGGTCTTTCCTGTTCTCCACTTTCTGAGGATCGCCATGCCACAACAGTGTCAGTCACAGATTGGGGCACCAGTCGAGGAATCCGTGTCTGAGGTGGCGGATCAATTGGCGGACCTGGAAGCCGCCAATGATCGTTTAGCGCAAGACCTGATTCGGCAGCAGGATCTTGTGCAACACTTAACTTATGCGGTTCGAGATTTAGAGAGGCGGAATTTGGAAATCTTGGCTGCTCGGGATCAGGCTTTGATCGAGTTGCAGGCACGAGAGCCGATCGAGGTAGCTCTCCGACAAAAGACGGAAGCCTTGCTCAGATCGAACCGGGATCTCGAGCAGTTTGCCTCTCTTGCCGCCCATGACTTACAGGAGCCGCTTCATTCTATTCAGGCGTTTCTGGATTTATTACGTGTAAAACATGGAAGTGCATTGGATGCGCAGGGACAGGGGTACGTCATTCGTGTGGTAAAAGCGGCGAAGCGGATGCAAGAATTGATTGAAGGCTTGCTTGTCTATTCCCGAATTGACGCCCCTGATGTGACGGGCGACTCTCTTCCGTTGCAGCAGATTGTGGAAGATATCCTTTCTGATCTAGGAGGCCAGATTGAAGCGTTACAGGCTGAAATCCATGTTGGGGATCTCCCTCTGATTCGTGGAGACGCCTTGCATATCCGGCAACTCCTTCAGAATCTCATTGGCAATGCGTTGAAGTTTCATCAGCCAGGGGTCGCGCCGGTGATTCATGTTTCGGGCATGATGCTTCAGAATCGTCGTCAGACCGGACCAGAGAAGCCCGGGACGCTCTGTCAGATCGAAATCCAGGACCAAGGCATTGGAATTCCTGAGGAAGACCTTGGAAAAATTTTTGGCATGTTCGCACGGTTACATCGAAAAGATCAGTATCAGGGCACCGGGATTGGATTGGCGGTGTGTCAGCGTATTGCCGAGCAATGTGGAGGCAGAATATCGGTTCGTTCCACCCTTGGGGGCGGAACCACGTTTACGGTGACTTTGCCAGCGTAACCATGCAATTGAGTCTGTATTTTTTTCAATAGAGTTCGAAAAGATTTCTTATGATTTCCCCCACTATCCATTCTTCTATTCGGTCTGTGTTGTCATTGGGCAATGACCCCAACATCCATGACTTTCTGAGGCAAGCCCTCCAGATATCCGAAGGTGACGATGTATCGCAAGAGGGCATGTTGCATGTTCCTCATTCCGGTGTGCACATGAGCCCCTATTCTTTTGCCCTGGTCAGCGCTGAAGATTGGCCGGCTGCCTTTCAGCATGTGGAAGAAGGCAAACAAACGGGCAAGTCAATTTCGCTCCTCTTCCTCTCGGGGTGCTTGGATCAATGGGAGAGGATGGGTGCGCAGATCGAAAGGATGTGGATGCTGGATGACGCGCTACGGTGTGTGGTCTGTCTGGCCCCCGATGCCGCATTGCAGCCTGTGCCTCTGTCGCTGAGTCGTCCTGAACAATGGGCGGTGTTCCGGATGACGGGTTTGGCTGAGGAATGCTTCCAATTGGCTTCATGCCTGAGTGCCTATTCCGGTTCTCCCTCTCCCGCGTTGTTAGGGGACGAAGGGACTGGCGAAGCCTCTACGAGGATTAACGGGGAAGTCATGCCGATCGTGATAAAGGATGGGGTTGCTCAACACGCCGAATTGGCCTCAGCTCGAGATGAATTGGCCACGTCAAAAGTCTACGTGGCTAATGTGTTGCGTTCAATGGCAGATTCGCTGTTGGTGATTGATGCCAGCATGACGATTGGGTCGGTGAATCCCTCACTGCTTGAGCTGTTAGGGTACCGAGAAGATGAACTGATTGGTCAATCGCCAGGATTAATCTTTGGAGAAGAATTTGCCCAGGGTTCCATCATCGAGAATTTACTTCTTCAAGGATCAGTCAGTGGCATTGAGTCCAGTTTCCTCACGCACGATGGCCGATTGATTCCCATTTCTGTATCCGGTTCGATGATGCAGGATGAACAGGGTCAATTCCAGGGCCTGGTGTGTGTGGCGCAAGATATCACTGAGCGCAAGCGGATGGAAGAGGAGAAACTGCAATTACATGAACAACTGTTAGATACCTCTCGTCAGCTTGGCATGGCAGAAGTGGCCTCAGATGTCTTACATAATGTCGGAAATGTGTTGAACAGTATTAATGTGTCCATCGGTGTCATTGCGGATCTCCTTAAGGGTTCCATGGTGGCGGATGTAGGTCGGATCTCACAGCTTTTCCAGAAGCATCAGGAAGATCTTGGGAGTTATTTCGCTACCAATCCCAAGGGGAAACAGGTTCCAGCCTATTTAGAAAAATTAGCGGGTCAATTATTGGAGGAGCAACGAGTGGCCATCGCAGAAATTGAACGATTGCGTCAGAATGCCCACCATGCGCAACAATGCGTTGCCTCACAACAAGACCTTGCGAAGCCAAATGGGATCACCGAACCCATCTCTATCGTGGCATTAGTTGAAGAAGCGTTAGTGGCGAATCAGGAGTTGTTGGAGGCCTCACAGATTGAGGTGTCCCGAGAGTTTCACGAAATTCCCCAGCTTATTGTGGATAAATATCAAGTGCTTGAGGTGATGGTTGATGTGATTAGGAATGCGTGCCAGGCCATGGCTTCGGTAACAGCAAAGCACCTTGTTGTTCGTGCGAAACTTATTCCTGGCCCCCCTGATTCGGTCTGCCTAGAAGTTCAAGATTCTGGTGTGGGGATCGTTCCCGAGGATCTTATTAAAATTTTCGGCCAAGGTTATAGTGCGAAAAATGGAGGCCGTGGCATGAGTTTGCATAGTGGAGCGCTTATTGCGAAGAACATTGGTGGTGCCTTGCGAGCTCATAGCGAGGGCCTCGGGCATGGGGCCACCTTTTCTTTGGATTTGCCCGGCAACTTTCATTTCCCTGACCTGTAGGTGGGTTTTCCTCCGTTCTGGTTTTTCCCTCTCGTAGTTTTTCCTCCTAAAGTTTGTGGGTTTTTCACGTTTCTAACATGTTGCCGCGCATTGCTGGTCTGATGCTCAGTGAAGGGTTAAGAGACCTTTGAGGGTAACCGAGGAGGAATTGACGCGGGAGTGCATGCGAGTCTCTGCCGACGATGGTTTTTTCAACTTTATTAAGCCTCATGGTAAGACGATGTTTTGGCAGCCAATCAATGCTGATTCGTGGAATGAGGGAAGCCAGGATTCCTTGCAATCGTCTATGTCGTATGGCAGGGAGCCTATGAGAGGGTTGACCAGCCATCATCAGGGGGTTGCCGCTCGCTCATGTCTTGAGACTGGTGAATTGGAAGCCTATGTCGAGGTGTTGACCCCAAAGATCGGAGCGATTCCCTCTGATCTTGAAAATGGATTGAGCGTATGCCTTGAAGTCTTTGCATTATCTGAGGGACTTGGTATTTCCCCATGTGTCATGCAGACCCTATGGCAACATAGTGTGCGAACAGGTTATATGGCGGCGTTGATTGCTATGGACCAGCATGTCTCTCGATCGTTGGTCTGGCAGGCCTTTATCGGTGGGTTGTTGCATGATATCGGGATGTTAATCTTTCTCACTCAGCAGCC
>JAOUNC010000303.1 GCA_029881175.1 Nitrospirota bacterium
TAACGAAGTGCCGAGTCAATGTGCTCCCGCTTAATTTGAAAGATTTCTTCCACCTCTTCAAATGACTTCCCCGTGCCCAACGTCCCCACAATCGTGGCGACATCGATCGCCGTCCCCGATACACAGGGCTTGCCATCGCACACCTCTGGACTCATGGTAATGCCGGGAAATACCTCCATGTTCATCTTGAAGATTTCAATGGGTTTTTGGGGACAATCACGCTACGCTGGAAGTGGAGTGTGACCACGAAGAGCAGCCAACATCGAATCAAAGATACAATGGCCATCCTGATTATTGAAGATCGCTTCCGCACAGCGTTCAGGGTGGGGCATGAGGCCTAACACATTCCCCTGAGCGTTTCGGATGCCGGCGATATTATCGATTGATCCATTGGGATTAGAAGCCGTGGTACACTTCCCCTCTTTATCGCAATAGCGAAACACAATTTGCGCATTAGCTTGAAGGGCCGAAAGCGTGACCGGATCCGTATAATAATTGCCTTCCGCATGCGCGATAGGAAGGTTGAGCACTTGCCCGGCTTCGCATTGATTGCTAAATGGGGTGTCCGCATTTTCCACCCGGACATACGCATCTTCACAAATGAAGGACAGACCTGTATTACGCAGCATGGCGCCCGGCAAAAGGCCCGCTTCCAAAAGAATTTGAAAACCATTACAGATACCTAGAACAAGCCCTCCCCGATTGGCAAACTCAATGATAGCTTCCATGATCGGTGAGAACCGGGCAATAGATCCTGTTCGCAAGTAATCCCCATAGGAAAATCCACCTGGCAGAATAATCGCATCCATCCCCTGAACAGATTTGTCTTGATGCCAGATGAGATGTGCCGATTGGCCCATGACGGCTGAAACCACGTGGGCGCAGTCCCGGTCACAATTGGATCCAGGAAAAACAATGATGCCGATATTCACAGGATCATGCCCTTTTGAATAGAACACAAGAACAGTTGATATACATGCGATTAGGTTGAGACGATCTCATATCGGAAATCTTCGATAACCATATTAGCGAGTAACTTTTGGCACATGCTTTTCAGGAAAATTTCGGCCGCCTCTTTCTCCATATCCTGCAGCTCAATTTCCAGGCACTTGCCCACTCGAACATCTTGCACCGCTTCAAATCCAAGAGTGTGGAGCGATTGCTGAACGGCTCGCCCTTGGGGATCGTGAATGCCATCCTTGAGTGTAATATAGACTTTAGCTTTCATACATATCCTGCTGAGTTAATTACAGACTCGCCTGAGCACTTCTTGATAGGTTTCTTCTATCCGGCCGAGATCTTTCCGGAATCGGTCTTTATCCATCCGCTCTCCGGTTTGAATATCCCAGAAGCGACACGTGTCGGGGGAGATCTCATCGGCTAAAATAATTTGGCCATTCCAGAGACCAAATTCAAGCTTAAAATCCACTAGCAGCATCCCTCGTTGCTGAAAAAACGGAAGTAAGACGGTATTAATTTTTAGGGCCTGCGTGCGCAGTTCTATGACTTGGGACGGCGTCGCCAATTTCATGAGCCGAATATGATCTTCCGTGATCAAAGGGTCACCCAGTGAATCATCTTTATAAAAGAATTCCACTAACGGAGGATCAATCATCATGCCCTCTTGCAACCCCAGTCGCTTGACGATACTCCCCGTGGCCCGGTTGCGCAGGACGACTTCCACCGGAATGATCTGGACTCGACGAGACAACATTTCACGATCACTGACTTGTTGAATAAAATGGCTAGGAATTCCAGCCTTGGCTAATTCCTGAAAGAGCCGCGTCGAAATTTTGTTATTGACAATGCCTTTCTCAAGAATCGTTCCTCGTTTTTCGGCATTAAATGCCGTCGCATCATCTTTGAAATATTGAATGACCTCATCCTCTTTGTCTGTGAGGAAAATCTTTTTCGCCTTGCCTTCGTATAACATTTCGCCAGTAGTCATATCTTTTTCTCTCGGGTTAGGATGTTATTGATTTGGGTATACGTGACTTAGTGTTCGCCGTGATGTTTCTCGTTTTAGTTCGCCCAAATACACGGATGAAGATCTGTTGTTGGTGACGCACATAGGCTTTGGGATTGAAGCAGGTGGCGATCTCTTTCGTCGAAAGGTGTTTGGCAATAAAGGGATCTGCCGCAATCAACGATTGAAAGTTCCCCTGATTTTTCCAAGAGGCCATCGCATGCTGTTGCACATGCTCATAGGCATCTTTTCTTACGGCCCCTTTATGAATGAGCGCCAACAACAATCGCTGAGAATAAATGAGGCCACCCGTTTGATTCAGGTTTTTCAGCATCTGTTGAGGATACACCACCAATTTGGAGAGTACTTTGGTTAACCGAACCAACATATAATCCAGCAAAATGGTGCTATCCGGAAGAATAATTCGCTCCACGGAGGAATGACTCATATCACGCGCATGCCACAATGCGACATTTTCCATAGCAGCAAGACTATTACTTCGAACGACACGGGCGAGACCGCACAGATTTTCCGACGCAATGGGGTTCCGTTTATGTGGCATGGCCGAAGACCCTTTTTGCCCCGGTTCAAAATATTCTTCGGCTTCTAAGACTTCTGTTCGTTGTAAATGTCGGATTTCTATGGAGACTTTTTCAATGCTGGCGGCAATCAGCGCCAGGACGGTAAGAAAGGCTGCATGCCGATCCCGCTGTATGACTTGATTGGAAATTTGTGCCGGCTTCAGTCCCAATTGCCGACAGACTGTTTTTTCCACCGAAGGCGATAAATGCGCAAAGGTTCCCATGGCTCCGGATAATTTTCCGACAGCAATATCGGCAATGGCCGCTTTCAGGCGCTGTTGTTGGCGCTGAAACTCTTGATACCAAATAGCGACTTTCCAGCCAAAGGTCATCGGTTCGCCATGAATCCCATGGGATCGTCCTACGGTCATCGTCTCTTGGTGGGCAAACGCCAAGTCCTTCATCGTCTGCAATAACGCCTCAAGATCGTCCATGAGTAAGGTGGACGCCTCCACCATTTGTAGGGCTAACGCCGTATCCAGAATATCTGATGACGTGAGCCCGGCATGAAGAAAGCGCGCATCTTTCCCCGCCTGTTCAGCAATAGCCTCTAAAAAGGCAATGACATCATGCTTGGTGACTTGCTCAATGGCTGCGATGCGAGCCGGATCAATCGTGACCTTCTTCCGAACTCGCTTGGCAATCCCACGAGGCACTTGGCCCATCTCTTCCATGGCCTGACACACGGCCAATTCGACTTCCAGCCAACATTCATACTTGCGTTGCTGGGTCCAAATGGCCCCCATCTGAGGTCTCGTGTACCGATCAATCATGAGAAGATAGGCCTATCAAGAGGTGGGCGTTGAGGAGGATTTTCTTTGATGGGTCGAGGGTGTTTTCACGTAATGACGTTTTGCCGACAAGCGCTCTTCCTGATGCAAAACATGATCAAGGATTCCGTTCACAAATCGCTGGGCTTCATCATCAGCAAACCGCTTGGCCAGTTCAATGGCTTCATTGATGGTCACCGCAGGAGGAATATCCGGTTCCCATAACAGTTCATAGATCGCGCACCGAAGAATATTTCGATCAACAACCGGCATCCGTCCAATCGACCAACCCACCGCATAGGTCTGAATAAGCTGATCAATGTCCACTTGATGATCCTTGACTCCTTGCAACAAGCTGGTGGCAAAGGCCCGAACTTGTTCCGATGCCGGCTGGTTTTCCCAGAACTTCTCCTGCCAGGCAGCATGTTTTGCTTGGAATTCCTGTTGAAACAGGAGTTGTAAGGCGAGTTGTCTGCCCAGTCGTCGTGATGACCCTCCCTTGGTTGAAGGAGGCTGAGGAGAATCAAATGGAATCGTCATGGTCATGGCGTAGGACGTTACCGTAAAAACCCGGACTGCCGAACATTGGCTGTATGTAATTGCTTCATTAATGAAATCATTTCTATCGCCGTACGCGCCGCATCTGCGCCTTTATTCCGTTCAAGTGCCCCGGAACGGTCCATGGCCTGCTCTACCGTATTGGTAGTGAGAACACCAAAAATGACCGGAATACCGGAATCAAGAGACACGCGACCAATGCCCCGGCTCGTCTCTGCACTAATATAGTCAAAGTGGGGAGTCTCTCCCCGAATCACCGCGCCTAAACAGATGATCGCATCAACCTGTTTGGAATGTGCCAAGGCTTTTGCAGCTAGGGGCAATTCAAATGCCCCGGGAACACGGACAAGCTGTATCTGTTCCGCAGCCGCCCCCA
>JAOUNC010000015.1 GCA_029881175.1 Nitrospirota bacterium
CTTCCCATCTTTTGGAGATGTTTGTGCCAGTGAGACAAAATCCCAAGCCTTGCCTTGCGTTGCATCGAAGGTCACTGAACGAGAGACGGGGAAGATAATGGGGGTGGTGAAATCTTCCGTAATGTCGTGCGTGGTGAATGTCCGGACCATCAAGGCTGTTGGACTGCCTCGGCCTAAACGGTCTTGTTCATCAGCCAGGATGCCTGTTCCTAAATGAATGCCCCAGGGAGCCAGAAGAGGGTCTAAAGACTCTTTGCTACTTGGATCACTCATAATCAGGAGGTGGCCACCTTTTCGGAGAAATTGTGTGATCCGGTCTACGTCTTCATTGAGGAGGGGCTGTGCCGGTGAAGGGATGACCAGTAATGAGGCGGTACTCGCCTGCAGATTGTTCCAGTCGACCGTCTCTATGGCATAGCCTTGCTTGGTTAACGCATCCGCAGCGCGTGATAATCCAGGTGTTTCAGTATCGGACAGGCTCTTTTCGGAATGACCAGTGGTAAAGGCAATCGTTTTTTTGATGTCTCGGGTAACCCGGAGTAATGCATTGGTGACATCGGCTTCGGATGCGCGTTGGAGATAGATCTGTTGTGGGCCGCTTTCAATGACAGCGGTATCGATTCGGGTGACTTGATAGGTTTTAGCCTTGTCAGGGTGTCGTTCCGGGTCAATAAAATCTACGGTCAGGCGAGGGCTTTCTTTCGCATATGTGAGCAGGAGGTCTTTGTATGCGCCATATCCCGGGCTGCCTTCGCGTGTGAAGACTTTTATGGCGACTTCGCGTGGCAAGGCCCGAAGCACTTGGTAGGTTTGTCGGCTTAATGTAAAGTTTTTCGTTTCTGAAAAATCCCATTCCGGCGCATGCTTGGCTGCCAGGAAGTTGGTAAATCCTACTGCCAGGCCGGCCAAAATAATCGCGAGGAGACTGTGCGTCCCTAAACGTGTCGATCGCTTTCGTGATCCTGAAACGAGCCCACGACAATGGATGCCTACATAGCCTAAGAGGCCAAGCGTTCCAATTCCCACAAGAATGGATGCCGGCGTTTCTGCCTCCGGGGCCAAGAGCGGAAGGCCTAAGCCGCCAAGCGTGAGCAAGAGGCCTGCGGCGCCCAGAATAGTGGAGAGGCGAGTTACTTCCATCGGTAGGCGTCAATGGCTTGGTGAGCGGCAAACCACATAAAGGCCATTCCTGATATGTAGTAGACGAGATCCTTGACATTCAAAAGTCCACGAATCAATCTTTCGTAATGTTCGGTGAAGGACAGATAGGACAGGATCTGGCCGAGCGTGCTGTCACCAAAGGCTGAGCTCAACGCTCCTAGCAGCCAAAGTCCGAGGATGAGGCCAAAGCTTAAAAATGCCGCAATGATTTGGTTTTCCGTTAAGGCCGACGCAAACAGGCCAATGGACAGCATCAACATTCCCTGGAGTAGGAGCGCCAGATAGCCGAGAAAAACCGGTTGCCAGTCAAATGTGGCATAGGCGGAAAGCGTGAGCGGGATAAGGCCGGTTAGTGACAAGAGCCCCCCATACACTATCGCCACGCTGAGAAATTTTCCAGAAACGATTTCATTGACCCCAATGGGTGAAGTCAGAAGCAGTTCGAAGGTCCGCAACTTTCGTTCTTCGGCAAACAGCCGCATGGTCAGTAATGGCAGAATGATGATGAGAATAAGGTTCATGCTTTGAAATAACGGTCGAAAAATCATTTCATTGAGATTCAGTTGGGCATAGGTGTTTTGTAATTGCATGAGCCGAAGCGCTTGATTGCTCGCATTGGCCACAGCCTGATAACTGAGCAGTCCAACCATGGCAAGAAAGATTGCCCCGATGACATAGACGACGGGAGAGACAAAGTAACTCCGTAACTCTTTGGCAATGATGGTGTGAACAGGGGTCATGATGAAGTCAGGATAGGGAAATCTTGGGTCTCTCTTCTCATTCGGGTTTGCTGAGGCTAGCCTGCCGGTTTATCTGTTTTGGTGAAGACTTTAAACACATCTTCCAGGCTGATTGATTGAGACGTTAACTCTAAGAGCCCCGCCCCACGCGTCACAATCAGTTTGGTGAGCTCTTCCCGGATGTCTTCTCCGAGATGTGTTTCCAGAACATAGGTGTTGGGAGAAGGGCCTTGAGAGACATGTATCACACCAGGAATCTTCCCAAGGGTTTCCAGTAAATCTGGATCAGACTGTTTGACGGTCAGCTGAAGGATTTCAGATTGACGAAGCTTGGCTCCTAGCTGTTTCGGTGTATCAATGGCCATGATGTGGCCTTGATGGATAATGATGACTTTCTGGCAGATGGCGGTGGCCTCAGCCAAAAGATGCGTACTCAAGATAATGGTATGGGAGCCCGCTAGATTTTTGATCAGATCGCGAATTTCAATGATTTGGTTCGGGTCTAACCCCGTTGTTGGCTCGTCTAAAATCAAAACGGGTGGATTATGCAGTAAGGCCTGGGCCAAGCCCACGCGTTGGCGATAGCCTCGGGATAAATGGCCAATGACGCGCCCTTGAACGTCAGACAGGCCGGTTTGCTTAACAATGATTCTCATGCGTTCCTGTAATTGTTCTGGCTCAAGTCGTTTAATCCGTCCGACAAACGTGAGATATTCGCGCACGGTTAATTCCAAATAGAGCGGAGGTGTTTCAGGAAGGTATCCAATATGCTTTTTCACTTCCCACGGTTCTTCCAGGCAATCGAAGCCGGCAATGCGCACTTTTCCGGATGTTGGGGGCATGAATCCGGTTAAAATGCGCATGGTCGTCGTTTTCCCGGCACCGTTGGGGCCTAAAAATGCAACGATTTCTCCCTTGGGAATAGAAAACGATATATCATCCAGGGCGGTCACCTGGCCGTAGCGTTTGGTCACATGCTGAACGTCAATCATCGAGGGTATCCAGAGATTGTGCGGTGGAATAGAAAGAAAATAACCGTCTAGCGAATTACATCGATAGGAATTCAATCATACCTATGTGAAAAAAAAACCGTCAAGGTGCATTCTGCGATTGAGTCGTCATTGCATTGACTCTTTTGACGAAAGTTGTATGATGCAGCAAAATTTTCTGAGTATGGGTGTTTTTACTGTTCTGTGGTGCCGCCATTCCAGCCTTTTCCTGAATGTTCAAGATGATGAAACGATCACCTGCCACTGTGGGAATATTGTTGCTCTCCGTATTGGTGACTTTTGGCTGTAGTGCTTTTCATGAAGTGTCGGTCGTGAGCCACGGTGATGAAGTCGCTAAGATGGAAAAGCCGGTTCCTGCACGCACAAGTGGCGCTACTTCGGCTTCACCGGTTGTTGTTTCAGATTTTCCTCAGTTGGAGCCAGAGGAAGGAGTTGTGCCAACTCCTGTGATCCCTATAGATAAGCCGATTCCGATCACCCCACGAGTTGCCTCTCCGTCAGCCAAGGATTCAGGAGCAAAGGATTTTTTTGCGCAATCTGCTGAGGACTCGGTGCTTCCATGGACATTGCAAGACGTGTTTTTTGACTATGACCGAAGGGCGATTCGGAAAGATGCCATTCCTATTTTGGAGCAAAATGCCAAGGTGCTGTTGAAGCGGTATCCCAATCGAGAGGTATTGATTCAAGGCCATTGCGATGAACGAGGGACTGAGGAGTACAATCTTATTTTAGGTGAACGTCGGGCCAGGGCCGTAAAAAATTACTTGATTGATTTAGGTGTGAAAGCGTCGCAAATGCGAGTCCTCAGCCTGGGGAAAAGTCAGCCGTTTTGTCCACAGCGGAGCTATTTGTGTTTTGGGCTAAATCGCCGGGCCCACTTTGTCCTGAAGTAAGGCCCTGGTTCTTTGTTCTTCTGGTGCCGCGCCCGCCTAGTATTGAAGCTCATTCTTTGTCATCACTTTCATTCGTTCCCACCCTTTTGAGCTATTGTTGTCTCAAGAATCCAAGCCTATGTTAACACTGAGAATTCTTTCTGAGATTCCTAATTCGGCGGGGTCGTCTTTTCTTCTCAAGAAGGGTGTCTATGCGGATTTGGATATTGGTATTTGGTTTGATCCTTGGGCTTCCGCAGTTGATCCTGGCCGAGGTCTGGGATTTCTCTTGTACGGAGGCCGTTTCATTGCTGAAAGCCGCGCAAGACCGTGTTGTCCAGAAGCATGATCAATTACAGGAAGCCAAGTTCAGTCTCAGACATGCTCCTCGGGCGTTTGATGGGTGCCGACGAAGTCGTCGAGGGTTTGACGGGGGACAGCTTCATTGTGTGACTCATCAATCACAGCATGGGGGTCTACTCAAAGATATTCTTGTCGCTCAACGGAGCCTTGAAACGGCGCGTCAAGATTTTGATCGACATATTCAAAGCGTGCTTCAATCCTGCCCAGTTTCTCATCCCTAAGACTCGAGCGCCTGGCTTTTTTGTGAGGGCGTTTTATCCCTTTCATGAATTTTCTCCGACGAATGGTTCTGAGCTTTTACCTCCTTGCTGGCTTCGTGCGCTGAGAAGACCTGTCTTCTCGGGTTGTCCTGTGGGTCGCCCAATCCTCAGTTTGCCAGCGTATCTTGGGTGCCCCTGGCGTCCTGAACTCCTTTGGCTCAGCTCAGGGCAAGTTTTGCGAAGGGACTGAATCCAACCCAGTGGTCTGAGCGAGGGGAGATCTATCGCTTCTGACTCAACTTGCAATGGCAACAGACTTTCTTGATATTCTTATCATCAGATAACTTCAAGATCAGGTGCATTCTGAGTTTTCCCCGATCGTGTATTGATGGGGAAGTGCAAAGCGAGCAATATTTTGCTCATAGGATGCCTCCTCCTTTAAAGAATCGGGGCAATTGCCTTCTTTCTCTCTCAATCAATCCACATTCATTCAAAATCCACAGCCTCTTCAGGGGACAACTCCCTTGAAAATAGAAAAATTGGATTCTTGTGTAAACTTTAATAATTATGTAAATTACCTACGGGTTAAACTTATGTTTGGTTTAGCAATGAGGTTGGAAATGATGCATGTTTAGTTTGAAAAAATTCCTGGCTCCGATGTTTTCTCCTGTGTCCCTTTGCGTTGAATTGATGGCTTTTGGGTTGGTGTTGCTATTGTTTTCGCGGAAGCAGAAGACGGGGAAATTTTTTGTGGCTCTGGGGATGATTGTTTTAGTGTTGTCTAGTTTTGAAGCCGTGTCGGGGCGGTTTTTACAAACACTGGAATCTCAATATGCTCCTTTGAATGTGGCCGAGGCAAAATCTCAGCAGAATGGGAGAATACCGACAGATTCTATTAAGTGGGTTGTGGTGCTAGCGGGTGGGGTAGCTGGGGATCAGAGCTTGCCCATTCAACTGCAGATTTCACATTACTCGCGGGTGCGTCTTATGGAGGGAATCAGGCTCTATCGGCTTCTCCCGGGTAGTAAATTGATTTTGACGGGGGGGATTGGATTTGATGGACCTGCAGAAGCCACGACCCTGAGTCGTGTAGCCGAAGAGTTAGGCGTCCCCAAATCGGACATGGTGCTGGAAGTGGAATCGCGTGATACCAAAGATCATCCTTTGTACATACGCCCTATTGTCAAAGAAGAGCCCTTTATTCTGGTCACCAGCGCATTCCATATGCCTCGAGCGATGAAGTTATTTGCCAAGCAGGGGTTGTCTCCTATTCCGGCTCCGGCCGGGCACTGGAAGCCTCCAAAGGAATTTTGGTCTCCCGGGAATCTTTTTCCAAATGCCTCTGGACTTCGTTTAGCCGAACTCGCCACGCATGAATATATGGGGCTCACCTGGGCGTCGGTTCGTGGGCAAATTTGACGGAAGGAGAAAGAAGAGTCTCATCGGGCTGACTGTGGCTACTTCTTTAACTTTTTCCCTTTTTTTTGGACTTTTCACATCCGATAAAGGAATGAAATATTGCTTTTCAAGCCAACAGGATTTTAGAGGAAGACGCTATGCCGCTAACGTGTCGCAATCAACAGATATTCCCTGGAAGGGTGACTTTTTACACGAGGGCCTTGTTCTTGGTTGTCTGTTTGGGATTGTGTGGGTGCAGCATCTGGGATTCGTATGTCGAACCTGACTATCACTCTAGCCGGGCCGACCGATTGTGCCACCCCTATGGGAACTGTTCTCAAGGGGAATGGGTCGCTGTAGATGGAACAGCAATTGATTCTGGTGAAGCACATACGCAATGCATTGAAATGGCTGACCAGCGCCAGGGGAATGGATGGTGGGCGGATTCTATCTCTAGAGGCTTAGACGTTGGCGGGTGTATGGAAAGCAAAGGCTTCAGGCTTCGACCATAAGAACGAAAACCTAGTGTTAGTTGTGTGTTTCGGTAAGTCACTTTATCCTTCTAGCCCATTTGTATCAGTCGCAGTGACGCAAATTATTGCCTGGATGCTTGTTCCTTTGGGAACCGCAAATGTTATGATCTCTTGAATCTTCCCTCCCCCAAGATGACTTGTCGCAGGAATGTCTTTATATTTCACCAGCCCTTCCCCTACATCATGATAAATTGTTGTCTTCTCCAAGTTGGTTAAAGGCTGTCCATTCGCGTTGGTTGTGGGTTCAACATACGAGACCGTCACTGAAGGTTTGGAGGCCTGTACGGTAGCCTGAGCGGATGTCACGCATTTTGGTGAAGGGCTGGTATCAGGAGTAATCTTCTCCACGCGTTTCGGAGGAGGAGCGGGGGGTGAATTTTTTAAAGCTGCCGGCGTTGCAGGAGGTTTGGATTGCGGTAATTGTGAAGGAAGGCATGAAGGCCTGAGCCAACACAAGGCGGTATTGAGCCGTTCTTGGGATTCAGGAGTTGAACACCCTGAAGCAAGCAAAAGGGCAACAATGATCCAGCCAAAGATTGAGAAGCGAGGGAGCATGGTATGGATGGCTTTTAGGGCGTAAATTGGATCGTCCCTTTCAGACTGCTTTGGAAGAGAAGCCATGTATCGTTGAAAAGGTATTGTACCGGGTTGTCTGACTTAGGGATATACGGATGGGCGTAAGAAGCGACATCCTTGTTTCCGTTGGGTCGATATTCAGAAGGGATTTACTGGAGTTATGAAAAAAACTAAGCCTAGTCGTTCAGCAGGGAAGGTACTTCGAACCGTCAAGTCGTTTCAATCTCCGGCTCACCTACGGATTGTCAAAAGTCCAAGAAAAGTCTTTAAGGAATTGAAATTGTTTGCCACGGACGTTGATGGCGTACTAACAGACGCGGGGATGTATTATGGCGAGTCCGGGGAAGAATTGAAAAAATTTAATACGCGTGACGGGATGGGGATCAAGCTTTTGCAAGATGAGGGGGTGACGATCGCCATTATTACGAGGGAGCAGACGAAAATCGTCGCTCGCCGTGCAAAAAAACTGGGCATTACGGAAGTCTTCCAAGGGGCAAAGGATAAAGTGGCCGTACTGACGGATCTCTCCAGCAAGCTTGGGATCCCCTTTGAGCAGATGGCCTATATGGGTGATGACGTGAATGATGTGGGGGCGTTGGAGGTGGTGGGATATGCCGCAGCTCCGGCGGATTGTGTCGACCAAGTTCGTCAGGTAGTACATTATGTGTGCCAAAAAAAGGGAGGCGAGGGAGCTGTCCGGGAAGTCATTGATATGATTTTGGGATCAAGGCATCGGTTGTGAAATTTGAGCAGTTTTTAAATTTCAGCCCCAAAACAACCGAAATAAATATGAGGCGTCATGTGGTGTGCGCAATGGGTAGATGATAAGCCACTATGATGAAATAGTAGGAATCATGGCATGTGGCATACAAGGGGATAAAATTATGAGCAATCATGTGTATGGAGTCATTCTAGCTGGTGGAAGTGGGACTCGATTCTGGCCGTTGAGTCGAGAACGGTTTCCTAAACAATTGTTGAGAATTATCGGAGAAGGGACCTTATTGCAACAGACCTTCGAACGGCTTCTCCAGCATATTGGTGCCAAGCATATGACGGTGGTCACAAATGATGTTCAAGCCGAGTCAATCCGGCTTCAATTGAGTAAATGGAAGGATGATCTTGTTGATAACATTATCCTTGAGCCCGAAGGTAGAAATACTGCTCCAGCCATTGCCCTCACGGCGTTACAACTGATGCATCGTGATCCTGAGGCAGTTATGGTGGTGGTTCCGGCTGATCATGTCGTGACCGCAGCCAAAAAATTTACCAGAGCGGTGCAATTTGCGACGAAACTCGCAGAGCAAGGTCATTTGGTGACGTTTGGCATTCAACCCTCTAGACCGGAAACCGGATATGGGTATATTCAGCCAAATAAACGCCGACGGTTACGTGCGCAAGGCGCGTTTGTGGGCTATTCCGTTGCTAGATTTGTCGAAAAGCCAGACCTCCCAACGGCTAAACGCTATTGCCGCTCGGGGAATTATTTCTGGAATAGCGGCATTTTTGTCTGGAAAGCTGCCACGATTCTTGAAGAATTCGCTCTTCAACAACCCATATTGTCAAAACTGTTGAACAGTTTGCAGCGACAAGTTGGTACACTGGAATTTCCCGCCGCCCTTCGGAAAGCCTATGCCAAAATGCCTTCATTGTCGATTGATCATGCCGTGATGGAACATTCTGCTCGCAGTGTGGTTGTGCCGGTCGATTTCGGTTGGTCGGATGTCGGGAGTTGGGGGAGTTTAGAGGAAGTGGCGCCTCTTGATAAAGCCGGCAATGTGCGGAATGGGAATATTATTGATATAGGCAGCCAGAACTCTGTGTTATTTGCCGACCGGCGGCTGGTTGCGACCATTGGGCTTGATAATATGGTTGTGGTCGATACGCCTGATGCCACACTTGTTTGCCCGAAAGACCGGGCTCAAGATGTGAAAGCTATTGTGAATCTTCTCAAGCAGCAACAAGCTCCAGAACATTTGGAGCATCGAACGGTTCAACGTCCTTGGGGAGCCTATACCGTGTTAGAGGAGGGCCCGGGCTATAAAGTCAAGCGGATCGAAGTTGTCCCGGGAAAACGATTATCGTTGCAATTGCATCATCAACGTAGTGAGCATTGGGTGGTGATTACCGGGATCGCACGGGTCACTCGAGGTGAGGAAGTCTATGATTTGCAGGCTGGGATGAGCACAGGGATTCCCAAGGAAACGGCGCACCGCCTAGAAAATCCTGGGGTAGGACTGCTAGAAATTATTGAAATTCAAAATGGCCCATATTTAGGTGAAGACGATATTGTCCGTTTGAAGGATGATTTTGGTCGCTTGCAACCCGTTGGTTAAACCACTTGGATGAAAATAAGAAGCTGAAAGGAAGACGAATGGGCATTTTTCGAGAATACGATATACGTGGGATTGTGGAAAATGACTTAACCCCCGATGTCGTTGAAAAAATTGGCCGTGCCTATGCCACATTGGCTCGTGAGCGAGGGGTCAACACGATTACCGTTGGCCGTGATGGGCGCCTCACCTCAGCAGCGCTTCGAGATCAACTCATTGCAGGATTAACGGGAGCCGGAGTCAATGTCGTGGATCTTGGGTTGTGTGCGACACCCCTTTTGTACTTTTCTTTGTTTCATTGTGCTGTTGATGGCGGCATTATGATTACGGGGAGTCATAATGCGGCGGAATACAATGGGTTCAAGATGTGTGTGGGAAAAGAAGCCTTGTATGGAGACAATATTCAGCGTGTACGAGAAATTTTCGATCATGAGCAATTTGCTTCTGGGAAGGGCAGGGTAGTTGAACAACCGATTATTCCCGAGTATTTGGCGTTTCTGAAGGAACAGTTTTCTGCTGTGCGGGCAGATGGCCTTCAGGTGGTGATTGATTGTGGAAATGGGGCGGCATCCCTGGTGGCCAAAGATGCTCTTGAGCAATTGGGTTGTCAGGTCACCGGGATGTATTGTGAGCTTGATGGTCATTTCCCCAACCATCATCCTGATCCGACGGTTGTGGAGAATCTGAATGACTTGATCGGCAAAGTTCGAGAAACGAAAGCCCATGTGGGTATCGGGTATGATGGCGATGCGGACAGAATTGGGGTGATTGATGAGCAAGGCGGTATTTTGTGGGGAGATCGATTACTGCTGCTGTTTGCGCGAGATGTGTTAGAGCAACATCCAGGGAGTACCTTTATTTCAGAAGTCAAAGCCTCACAAGTCTTTTATGACGATATTCCCAAACGTGGCGGGCGTGCCATCATGTGGAAGACCGGGCATTCGATTATTAAAGCAAAAATGAAAGAGGAGAAGGCCGTGTTGGCCGGGGAAATGTCCGGCCATGTGTTTTTTGCTGATCGATACCATGGCTATGATGATGCGATTTATGCGTCCTGCCGACTGATTGAAATCCTTGTAAAACAAAGAAAGCCCCTTTCAAGTCTTCTTTCTGATGTCCCGCAAACGGTGGTGACTCCGGAAATTCGGGTGGACTGCTCTGATGATCAGAAATTTCAACTGGTTGCAGCTGTCACACAACGTCTTCAATCAATCGAATCAACCCAAGATTTCAGTACGGCTGATTTACCTATTCGAGAGTTAATTACGATTGACGGGATTCGTGTGCGCTTTGAGCATGGCTGGGGCCTGATTCGAGCCTCGAATACCCAACCGGCCTTAGTCTTGCGGTTTGAAGCCTCGTCGCAGGCGCATTTATCTCAGATTCGTGAGTATCTCGAATCTGAGCTGGCTAAGGTGAGTCATGCTCTTTCTTCTGCTTAAGGCATGACTATCCCAATCATCTGACGCATGCCACAGCTTGATGAGGGGCTATCTTCACGAGAATGAAGCGCTCCTTTCCTTCTGCATTTTTTGCCCCACGATTTCAATTTTCCCAATCATAGGATTGCTCCTTCATTGTGAAACGCCTATAATGAGATACCTGCCGTGAGTAATGGATTTGCTACTGATGATTCTGCCACTTCAGTTATTTTTCCACTCAAGTATGCTCCAACTTTTCCCATTGAACAGAAATCGTAGATTGATCAAAAAGCCAATAATTGAATTTGACCTGCTGCGTGAGACCTGTCATGCGTAATTTTGTGCAAATAGATAGTCAGGCCCATGTGCCACAGGCGGAAGCTTGGCTTCGGTCTGAAGTACAAACCTAAGGGAAGGAGAATCTCGTATGGTGCTACGAGCCATGTTCCTTGTCGTTGGGATGGTGTTGGGGATGTCCTTGGGGTGGAGTCTCTCGGATGGCCAAACAGACATACTTGGGATAGGTGCGGTCATTGGCGTGGTGGTGGGAGCCTCTATTCTTGCTGTTGAACAACGATTGCAGACTGTTCCCTTGTCTGTGGCCTTGTGGGGGGGCGTTGGATTGGTGCTCAGTCTTTTAATCGCCGGACTGATTGGTCTTTTGACGGGATTGGTCGGGAGTTCTCAACATTCAGTCTTCTCGCTGTTGGCTACATTGCTTATTTTTTTAGGGGTGCCCTATTGGGGCCTCAGCATGGGGATACGATTTGCCAAAGAAGGGTTGGACGGTTATGATCAGGCTAGCGAACGCGCTGGACAGGTTGGAAAAATGAAGTTGCTGGATACGAGTGTCATTATTGATGGGCGCATAGCCGATTTATGTGAAACTGGGTTTATTGAAGGCACATTAATCGTTCCGCATTTTATCCTTCAAGAATTACAGAATATTTCGGATTCTTCGGATGGATTAAAGCGAGCGAGGGGAAGGCGAGGGTTAGATATTCTGAATGTGCTTCAAAAAATGAGCAATATTGACGTGAAATTGGTGGAGGATGATTTTCCCCATGTGAAAGAAGTTGATACGAAATTAATCGAATTGGGGAAACAAATGGATGCGAAAGTTCTGACGAATGATTTTAATCTGAATAAAGTGGCGGGTATTCAAGGCGTGGAAGTGTTGAATATTAATGACCTCTGTAATGCCCTCAAGCCGGTCGTCTTGCCTGGAGAAACTATTCGCGTCTTCGTGTTGAAGGAAGGCAAGGAAGTTGGGCAAGGTGTGGCCTATTTAGATGATGGCACGATGGTGGTGGTGGATCATGCCAAGCCGTGGATTGGGAAAAATGCGGATGTCATCGTGACAAGTGTGTTGCAAACGAGTGCTGGTCGAATGATCTTTACGCGTCTCAAAGAAGAAACCGAGCGCGAGGAGTTAAGCTTGGCGCGTGTCTAAGTCTGTGGTGGCAGTGGTGCCTGCTGCGGGGCAAGGGACTCGCATGGGTGGGGCCACACGCAAACAATATCTTTCCCTTGGTGGTATTCCCCTTCTCGTTCTCTCCCTCAAGGTTCTTCAACAGATTGATTCAATCCGTGAAATAATCCTATCTGTTCCGGAATATGACAGAGACTACTGTTGGCGTGAAATCGTGAATCCCTTTGGGTTGAGGAAGGTGACGCAAATTGTGGTAGGAGGGCAACGCCGTCAGGATTCAGTACGGAGCGGCCTCTTGGCCATTACCGATTCTCCAGATCTGGTGCTGGTGCATGATGGGGTTCGTCCCTTTATTGATGGTGCGCTTGTTGAAGCGGGTATCTCCTGTGCGGCCCAAACGGGAGCGGCGGTTGTGGCCATTCCCATTCATGATACGGTTAAGCGTGTGGATACTCAGGGTGTGATTCGGGAGACGTTAACGAGGGAAGGGTTATGGCTCATTCAAACTCCTCAGGTTTTTCGCTATGATTGGTTGATGGAGGCCCATCAACAGGCGCAACAGGAGCATTGGGAAGTCACTGATGACGCAGCCTTAATCGAGCGAAAGGGATACCCTGTTTCCGTTGTGGAGGGGAGTTGTTTTAATATCAAGATTACACGGCCGGATGATTTGGTCTTTGGTGAAGCTATTTTGCAAAGGGTAGGGCATAATCTGTGATCATCAAATGTTTCTTGAAGGGCTCAATAACGGAGAGGTGACATGCACGTCGCGAGTAACATACGAGTTGGTCAAGGATACGACATTCATCCTTTGTGCGAAGGGCGAGCCTTAGTGTTAGGTGGCATCACGATTCCTCACTCACATGGCTTAGATGGTCATTCCGATGCCGATGCCTTGACCCATGCCGTCTGTGATGCGCTCTTGGGTGCGATGGGAGAAGGGGATCTTGGGACGCGATACCCCAGCAGCAATCCCGCATACAAAAATCTTTCGAGCCTCGTGATGTTGGAAAATGTGGTGCAAACCTTAGCTGAAAAACAATGGGGGCTCGTGAATTTGGATACGGTCGTTTGTGCGCAGGCTCCAAAGCTCGCTCCCTATATGAAGCCCATGCAGGAAAGTCTGGCGCGAGTGCTTCAGGTGGATTGTCAGAGGGTGAACATTAAAGTGAAAAGTGGGGAAGGGATTGGGATGATCGGTCGGGCTGAGGGTATCGCCGTGCTGGCCATGTGCTTAATTCAATCGATGAATCCTTGAGGGCCTGGGATGGGAAAAAAGCTGTGTCTTCTGCTTCTATGTCATGGTGAATGAATGCCAAAGGTAACCCAAATTGCTCAAGACCTCCAAGCGGTCTTTGAGCGTGATCCGGCAGCCACAAGCCGGCTGGAAGTGTTTCTCCTCTATTCGGGCTTCCATGCTCTCTTGGCGTATCGTATTGCCCATTGGCTATGGACAAACAAGGTTCCGTTTTTCCCCCGGCTCATTTCTCAAATAGCCCGTTGGATCACCGGCGTGGAAATTCATCCGGGTGCCACCATCGGACGAGGGTTTTTTATTGACCATGGTATGGGGGTGGTCATTGGTGAAACAGCGGAAATCGGGGATTATGTGACGTTGTTCCAAGGCGTCACGTTGGGAGGAACAGGGAAGGAGCGTGGGAAGCGTCATCCTACCTTGGGGAATCATGTCGTCGTGGGAGCTGGGGCGAAAGTCTTAGGTGGAATTCGCATTGGGGATAATGTCAAGATTGGCGCCAATGCGGTAGTGTTGCGAACGGTTCCGGCGAATTCCACGGTTGTCGGAAATCCTGGAAGGATTGTGAAGTACGATGGGGAGCGTCTTCCGGAAGCCACCATGGACCACACCAATATTCCAGATCCCATTGCTGAACGCTTTGAAGCGATGGAGCAAGAGCTGATTGCGCTTCGCAAACGAGTTGAGCAAGCTTGATCGTAATTACTTGTGTGTTGAAAAACTCCGATAGGCATATTGTCTTAGCTGTTCAACCCTTTTACACTACAGAAACGGTATTCTTCGATTTTTTAGCGGCAACTATTTGATACAAGCTTTGTGGAAGGAGCAGGCGTCATGACACCTCGAGTCAAAGAAATTTTGCGAAATTATGATGGTAATCCGCCAGGCGTCTTAATGAATCTGGCGCGGTTATTAATGAGTGGCCGGTTAGCGGGAACGGGGCGTTTAGTCATTCTTCCGGTGGATCAGGGTTTTGAGCATGGACCGGCTCGATCCTTTGCCCCAAACCCTTCAGGCTATGACCCACGTTATCATTTTCAATTAGGCATTGAGGCGGGGTGTAATGCCTACGCCGCCCCGCTAGGGTTTTTAGAGGCCGGAGCGGCCGAGTTTGCAGGCCAAATCCCACTAATTTTAAAGTTGAATAATAATGATTCCTTGCATGCCACCAAAAATCCCAATTCGGCAATTACGGGGAGCGTTCGTGATGCGTTGCGATTAGGCTGTTGTGCTGTCGGATATACCATTTATCCCGGGTCAGCTCATAGCCAAGAGATGTATCAACATTTGCGGGAGATTGCAGAAGAAGCCAAGTCTTATGGATTGGCCGTGGTTGTCTGGTCGTACCCGCGTGGGGAAGGATTAAGTAAGGAAGGCGAAACGGGCATTGATGTGGCTGCCTATGCTGCACAAATTGCCGCCCAACTCGGGGCACATATCATTAAAGTCAAAGTTCCGAGTGTTCATTTGGAACAAGCAGCAGCCAAGAAGGTCTATGAAGAAGAGAAAGTCTCGATTAGTACCCCAGCCGATCGTATCCGTCATGTTGTCCAAAGCGCCTTTGATGGACGTCGCATTGTCATCTTCTCAGGTGGGGCCAAGGGTGAAGATCAAAAAATCTTTGATGAAGCCCGTGCGATTCGCGATGGCGGAGGGTTCGGGTCAATTATTGGCCGGAATTCATTCCAACGCCAAAAACCTGAGGCGTTAGCATTTCTCTCAACTGTCATGAAAATTTATTCAGGAGAATTACCGTAACCCTTCTCTGGACCCTTTGTTTAGGGGTAGAGTCCTCGGCATTGATGGGCCTTGGCCACTTCTTCAATGCCGGAGATCAGGGCGGCTGTTCTCATCGTCAGCTTTTTGTCCGCGGCTTGCTGGACGATGCGATGGAAAGCCTGAGTAATAATCGCCCGTAGTCGACTATGGATATGGGCTTCTTCCCATGAAAACCGTTGGGCGTCCTGTGCCCATTCAAAATATGACACAATGACACCTCCCGCATTGGCCAAGATGTCAGGAATGACCATAATGCCTCGGTCATGCAGAATGGCATCAGCTTCAAGAGTGGTGGGGCCATTCGCGCCTTCAACGACAAATTGGCATTGAAGCTTTGGAGCGTTGATTTTGGTAATTTGTTCTGCCAAGGCGGCGGGAATGAGGACGCGGCAGGGAAGCGTTAACAGGTCTTCATCGAGGATGGGCTCTCCAAATTGTGTGAAGGAGGGCAAAGGTGATTTCTCTCTTTGCCGTTCGGTGAAGATGGCGGGAATGTCCAGCCCCTTTGGATTATAGAGCCCACCAAATCGATCACTAATGGCAATGACCTTGGCGCCTTCTTCATGAAGGATCCGTGCCGCATGGGATCCGACATTTCCAAATCCCTGAATGACGATGGTGGTGTCAGCTACGCTGAGTTGAAATTG